>DCIW01000110.1:0-162 GCA_002317225.1 Prevotellaceae bacterium UBA1716
ATACCTTCGAACCACCCATGATAGCAACGAATGGACGCTTGATGTTGTTGAGTACGTTGTCAACAGCCTTTACTTCCTTTTCCATAAGGAGACCGAGCATTACGTCGTCCTTTGAGAAGTAGTCAGCGATAACAGCAGTAGAAGCGTGCTTACGGTGAGCAG
>DCIW01000110.1:251-19006 GCA_002317225.1 Prevotellaceae bacterium UBA1716
TCTTAGCCTCATCGTATGCAGGATCTTCCTTATCGATACCTACTGGCTTGCCTTCCTCTTCAGGATAGTAGCGGAGGTTTTCGAGAAGGAGAACTTCACCAGCCTTGAGAGCAGCAGCCTGCTCCTGAGCCTTCTGGCAGTCGTCAGCGAACTGAACTGGAGTACCGAGAGCCTCAGATACTGCAGGAACGATCTGCTTGAGTGAGAGTTCTGGCTTTACCTTACCCTTTGGCTTACCCATGTGAGACATGATGATGAGAGCACCGCCCTTCTCGAGGATGAGCTTAAGAGTTGGGAGAGCACCATTGATACGAGTCATATCAGTGATCTTACCTTCCTGAATTGGCACGTTGAAGTCAACGCGAACGATTGCTTTCTTACCAGAGAAATCGTAATCTTGAATGTTCATTGGTTTGTATGTTTTAAAAGTTAATAATGAATTTACTTAGTCGCGTACATATATTATATGTATAAAACATTGGCAAAGTTAATCATTTTCTATGAAAAGTCAACAAATAATCGTCGAATTTTTCTTGAAAAAACTACAAAACTCCTTAATTCCACATTTTTCGCACTTTGGTTTGCGAGATTGACAAGTGTACCTACCATGTAAGAGTAACCAATGGTGGGCACGAGGGATATCGGCATCATCAAAAAGTTTGACCAGTTCTTTCTCTACTGAATAAGGTGTGGTACACTTTTCGCTAACCAAACCGAGTCGGTGTGATACACGGAAAATATGCGTATCGACTGCCATTGCAGGTTTGTCGAATATGCATGCTTGGATTACGTTTGCAGTCTTGCGACCAACACCTGGGAGTTTGACAAGGTCATCGAGATCGCTCGGTACTTCTCCACTGAAATCAGCAATAAGCATCTTTGCCATACCTACGAGGTGCTTGGCTTTGTTGTTGGGATAGGATATGCTCTTCACGTATTCGAAGATGACTTCGGGAGTAGCTTCTGCCATCACTTCAGCAGTAGGATAGTCGGCAAAGAGTGGGGGAGTAATCATGTTTACTCGCTTGTCGGTGCATTGGGCAGAGAGGATTACGGCAACGAGCAATTGGAAAGGATTCTCATACTTGAGTTCCGTCTCCACCACAGGCATCTCCTTCTTGAAGTATGCCACGATGCCTTCAAATCTTTTCTTTTTAGTCATAACTTTCTATTTTCTGACTGCAAATATACGAATAATTCCTAATTCCCAACTCCTATTTCCTAATTATTCCCCAAATAATTCCTAATTCCTAACTCCTAATTCCTAATTATTTCATACCTTTGCAAAAAATAAATTACTAATAATATTAAATTATGAAAGTTTTCAAGGTAATTACACTTGCTGCTTTGCTTGCTGGCACATCAGTTTCAGCATCAGCACAAGTTTATCGACGTGCACAAAGAATGGCACGTTTCACGCTTCATGCAGATTCTATTGTAAGAAATTTTCAGAAGAAGTTGAGTTCGTTTGAGTTTGCTGTGGAAGATGATTCTGCTGATGTTGCATTGACTCCTTATATTTATCGTATGGGCGACCCTTCTACATTCTATTCCAAGTCGCTCAAGGATGAGTTTTCCATCAACTGGAAGCAGGATAATGCAGATGATGCCCAACTCGCTTCGTCCAACGGCATGACCTATCGTGCAGGTATCAACAAGATGATCGACAAGGCTCTTGTTGGTGCTTACATTTCTAATCCAAACAACTTCACACATTATGATTCTCAGTTTGAGAACGAAGAAGTGATGAAGGAAGCTGACGTAACCAAGAACGACAAGGCTGTAGAAAGCATTCTCCAATCGGCACCAGTAATCAGCGATGTCACTCAGGTAATCGAAGACGAGAGCAAGGTTGATATTGTAGCTGAGAAACCAAACTTCTGGACAAAGTCGGGCAAGTTCACCACTCAGTTCACACAGTCGTATATGTCGGCTAACTGGTATAAGGGCGGTAACAACAACGTGACTCTCCTCGCAACTCTCCTTCTCGAGGCAAAATACAACGACCAGCAGAAAGTGCAGTGGGACAACAAGGCTGATTTCCGTCTCGGTTTCGTGAGCACACCATCGGATACATATCACAAGTTCATGACCAATAACGATAAGATTTATCTCGCTTCAAAGCTCGGTATCAAAGCAACCAAGTCATGGTACTACACCATCCAGGGTGATGTTAACTCGCAGTTCCTCAACGGTTACCGTTCGAACAAGCAAGAGACATTCTCCAAGTTCCTCGCACCACTCGATGTATTCGTCAGCATCGGTATGGACTTCAAACCAAAGCTCAAGAAGGGCGAACTCTCAGTTGCTCTCCTCCCACTTTCGTACAAGTTCCGTTACATCAGTTCCGATGACTCAATCTTCACTATCCACAAGACTTACAACATGAAGAAGAACGACCTCGACATCTACCGCAATACTCAGCATGACTTCGGTTCGAAGGTTGAGGCAAACTACAAACTCGAGATTGTGAAGAATCTCATCTGGCGTTCACGCTTCTACTACTATACCACTTACAAGTACGCTGAATCAGAATGGGAGAATGCCTTCTCATTCAAGTTCAACAAGTACTTCTCAACCGAAATCAACTGTCTCTGGCGATTCGACGACAACCGCAGTCCAAGCACAAAGGACGAAAAGCTCAAGTATTTCCAATTTAAAGAGTACTTCACTTTCGGTCTTGCATACGATTTCTAAAGAAGGATAATGAAGTTACATCATAACTAAACGAGAGTTGTATGTAACAAATAATACTATAATAAGGAGATGTGTCAATATGATTCATCTCCTTATTATATATTATACTCTCTGTTTTACTTTTTAATATTCTGTTTAACTTTTTTTACATATTCATTGCTTCAATTAAAAAATAAGCACTACCTTTGCATCAGCAATACATAAAAATCATTAATCTTTAAACTGATATGAATACCAAATCTTTTTTTTTATTGCTTCTTTTTACCCTATTGCCATTGGGCAACCTGTTTGCTGAGAAGAAGGACGTTATTGTAGGTACAGGAACCAATACAACTTACAATCCCCCTTTCTGCAATTACTATAAACATAGTTCAACCCAAATCATTTATCCATCAACAGAATTGAAAGGTTCAGGAAAAATCTATTCAATTGCCTTTCAAGTGGGTGCAGCAAAAGAATTTGCCACAACCAATGTCCAAATATACATGGGACATAAATCGACAGCTACTTTTGCAGACAAAACAGAAGTTGTACCTTTCGAATCCCTTACATTGGTTTATTCGGGTTCGCCCACACTTGGAGCAAATACAGGATGGGAAGAATTCGTTTTGAGTCAACCATTCGAATATGACGGCACAAATCTTGTTGTTGCTATTTCCAAAAGTGCGAATGGATATGAATCAAATTTGAAGTATCAATACACTACTAAAAATAATACGGTTCTCTTTCGCCAGAACGATTCAGATAGCAAATACGGACAAATGAACGAAGCAATTGAGTATTCTTTGACCAGTAGCCGTCCAAATATTCGTATAAATATTAATCTTCCATTGGTTACAAAGGATGGTTTAGTGTATTCATGTAGTAAAGGAAAGGCAACCGTTGTTGATGTTACAGATGATCTTCCAAATGAAGTTACAATTCCAAATGTTGTGACACTTAATGGCGAAAACTATAATGTCACATCAATTTCCGGCAAGCTTTTTGAAGGGAACACTTCAATCACATCAGTTGCACTACCAAATTCAATTACAACCATTCCGGAAAATGCTTTCAAAGGTTGTACGGCATTAACATCGGTTATTATACCTACCTCATTGTCTAAAATTCCAAAATATGCATTCTATGGTTGTTCGTCTTTGACTTCAATCACCATTCCATCTTCAGTGACTAATATCGAACAATACGCATTTACGAATTGCACTGGCGTCTCTTCGCTTACAATCGAAGATTCCGACTCTCCTCTCGTTTTGGACTATCCTAACAGAGGTGTTTTTTATTACTGCAGTAATCTTAAAACTGTCTATTTGGGCCGCAATATCACAAACAACTATTTAGATGCAGAAAACTACCCAACCGGAACACCATTCGGTAGTTGTGCCATATCAAATCTCACAATCGGCGGCAAGGTGACAGAAATTTCTTCATATGCGTTTTACAATTCAAGCAACATTACTCAACTTGTCATTCCTAAGAGTATAACATCTATTGGGGAAAATGCTTTCTATGGATGTACAAAATTGAATGAAATACAGAATTTTTCTTCTCTTGACCTTGAGATAGGAACAACGGATAATGGTTACGTTGCGTTTTATTGCTCAAAACTTTTCAATCTTGATGCTTTTGGCCAGGAAGGTGATTTTCTTTATTACACAAAGTCAGGAGTCAACTACATCTATGACTATATAGGAGAAGACACAGAGATTACCCTACCATTGGGTTATGAATTTGCTGAAGGTGCCCTTCGTGACAAGAGTGAAATCGAATCTGTCATCGTTCCAAGCGGAATAACAAAACTTGCCCCTCATATCTTCCACGGTTGTAAGAAGTTAAGCAACGTAACTCTTCCAGAAGGACTCGTGGAAATAGGTGATTTCGCATTCTGTTATTGTAGTGCTTTGACTGAGATAACTCTTCCAAACTCATTGAAACGAATTGGTGCGGGAGCCTTCTCACGATGCCAGTATCTCACAGGAATCGACATACCTGAAGGAGTTGCAGATATCGATATTATGGCATTCAAGCGTTGTGATCGCATGAAGACGGTAACCATCCCATCCACCATTACAACCATTAAACCATATACTTTTATGGGATGCTACAACCTCAATACCGTTAATATTCCTGAAGGTGTCAGTACAATTGGCAATTTTGCCTTTTATGCTTCCTTATATATGAGAAATGTAACATTCCCTTCAACACTTGAGTCTATAGGTCGATACGCATTCTCTTATACAGATCTCAATAATCTTGAATTGCCTGCTGGCGTCAGCTATATTGGTGATGGTGCGTTCAGAAATTGTGGCAGTTTCAAAACTGTTAATATTCCTGCCGGTGTAACCGAAATTGATGACTACACCTTTGCCGGCACAAGCCTACGTGATGTGACTCTTCCTGAGAGCGTAACTCGCATCGGTCGTATGGCATTCCGTGGATGTCCTATTCAGTACATAAATTGGCCTTCACATCTAACCACAATCGGTTATGAGGCATTTGCCTATTCGAAAGGGATGAAGACTCCAACTATACCAAGTACAGTCACTAATGTAGGCGATATGATGTTCTACAAGAGCGAATGCAATTCGGGTGGATTGCCAGGTATCTATTGTTATGTTGACGCTGTGGTTCCAACCACAACTTTCCATGGTACCGACATGAGCAATACAGTTCTTTATGTCCGTCCAGAACTCCTTGCTACATACAAAGCTTCAGCTCACTCTTTACTCTTTGCCGACATTCGTTCGGTAGGTGACTATGACGGAGATGGAAAGATTTCTGTTTCTGACCTCGTAAGCATCATCGAAACAAACAAATCTCTTGGAGATACAGACAAGCGACATCTGCCTCTCGAAGGTAGAGATCTTGATGGAGATGGCAACATTACGGCCAAGGATATCGAAATGGCAACGAAATATATTCTTAACCCTCAGATAATGGCACAGGTACCAGATGCTGTTACTGTAATGCCTTCTACTCCAATCGAAGACCTTTATGTTCCCGAGCCAAATAGTGACTGCACACTTATGATGTTTGACAATGGTATTTGTACGACAGAGTCATCTGCAGCCCTCGAAATGATAAATCATATAAGGTGGGAAGCTTGCTATGAGGGTGTTAAGGATCCTTCAAATTCGAGCAGAAGACTCACACCAAACGATTATCACGAAGCACAATGGTCAACAGATCTCGAAATCATAGCACGTCAACGTGCAGCTCAGACAGTAGTGTCAGGCTATCATGTAGATATGGGTTCGGTAGACCATGATCAATGGAATGGAATCACATCATACGGAGAGTGTATTGGATACTACAATTTCCTTTTCTCAGTCTATGCTTACTACGACGAAAAGGACGCATGGGTCAATAGTACCGGTCGTACAACTGGCCATTACACAGCACTCATAGGCAAGAGCAGCCATTACTATGGACTTGCTTACATGGACGGATATGTGTCGTTGCTCAAGTATTGCAGCAAACTTCCTGAAGGTGCAGATCAACAGATGCTTGATGATGAACTTGTTGGCCCAAAGGTAATTGATGTATATACTAAATATATTAAAGATCATGTAATTGAAGTTGACGTAGATGACATATACAATTACTACGAACCAACTCTTGAACTTGGAACGACGAATCGCCTTTCGCTTAGGGCATATCTTCAGTTCACCACACAAGTTAGTTCGAATTGTAATCGCTATATGAAATACTATAACCGCAATGTGACATTTGTTTCTAACAAACCTGAAATTGCAACTATCACATCAGACGGTTTTGTGACAGCTTTGAAGACTGGTAATGCAGAAATAGAAGCGCAACTCGATGGTGTAACAGTAGCAACGGCTTCAATTCCTGTCACTTGTACCCATGCCTACGATTTTTCTGAAGTTGATGCAGAGAATAAGGCTACAGGCGTTTGTTCAAGGTGTGGTGATAATATAGAAGGTACTGTTCCAACATACTTCTATTTAATGTGGACCAACTACACTCTCAATCCTATGACTCATTCGGGTGGTGTTCCATCAGTCAACCCAGTAGGAAGCAAAATAGAATGTTATCTATATATGTGCGATGGTGACGAAGCATTTCGTGATGTATGTGTAGAATATCTTACACCAAATCTAATTGATGGTCCTTCTGAATTCCATCTTAACAAAAATAACAATGTGTATTTCAATGTGAAAGGTGCTGGTCAGGCTAAAATCCTGATGTATTTGAAAAGCAATCCTTCGTTTAAACGTACATATACAATTATGTGTACCGAGGCAGAAGGAGGATCTGATGCACGTCGTAGAATGGCAAAACCATCCATTACTGAACTGAGCATTCCGTCTTTCCCACTTCCAGAACTTCCTCTTTGTGAGAATGATGAAAAGTAAACTATCTCAATGACAACAAAATGTATTTTGCAATGAAATGTTAATTATTTGACACTCGATACATTGCTAATGACAATTCTGTCACGTTAGTATAACAAATACATATTGGTATTATCTTGTCTCTATTATTAGTGATGTGAAACTTCACACATTAGTAGTGTGAAGCCTCTCACATTAGTAGTGTGTAGGGTGACACACTATAGTGAATAGCCAGAAACTCTTAAGTGTTTTTGGAAAAACATTTGGGAGATTAGTGTAAAACTTTTAGGTGTTTTATGGCTTAAGTTTAAATGTGCATATTCTTTCTTGAGAAATACGTTCCAAAATGTTCCGGAATTAAAAACCGGAACACGATTGGAACAAAAACTGGAACAAAGAAAAATTGCTTGCAATCTATTGAGAAATAAGCATTTGTATTAAAGTTTTTCCAATTTTGTTCCAAGTTCCGAAGAAAAGTAAGATTATTTACTCTCGGAAAATAAAAATAAAAGTAGAGAACACCAACTTTTTGCCCTCTGGAACCGGAACATTGGAACAACTGGAACATAAAAACATAAAAAAACATTTGTCTTTGTATCAAGTGTAAAAGGTTTTTGTTTGGTTTTTATAGGTTTTCACCTGTTTTTACTTCGTCCACCGAAGGTGTAATAATAAAACAACTTTACTGAAGAAGAGCTATTATTACATCAAAAAGTATGGAATTGTATTTCATTTCCTTCATTTATTTGGAAATCGCTTAAAGATTCCTTATCTTTGCATTGAATTAAGCCCAATGGCTGCGAACTTTCGGAATTTGGAACTATACGCAATTCGTAATCGCTCTCGCAAGGAGCAAAACGCATTCTACCCCCCATTTAACATGGAATGTTTGACATAAAATGATTATAGGTGTTCAACCCAGAATAATTGAACACCTATATCATTCATTTATATAGTAGGTGTTCTTATGTGATTAAGAATGCCTACTTATTTGCGTTTAAAACTCTACCAATATGCGTGCATTTATATTTCGACCTGTCAAGTAGTTTGGCACAGCATATTGTGTGTTTGTAATATCCGTAATCCAGTAGTATGAATTTACGTTTGAGATGCCGAGAATGTTGAATGCATCCACTCCAAGCCAAATGTTCTTGAATGCTCGACCAAGTCCGGTACGGATATGATGATCCTCGTTCTTGAGCAATCGATATGAGAACCCAAGGTCAACACGACGATACGAACTCATACGATAAACTTGCTTTTCACGTCCGGCATGTGGTGGACCGAATGGAAGACCACCTGCATAATGTCCCTTAACAGTAACTTTCCAACGGTCTGTACCTGGGAAATAATCTGAGAAGAAGATAGCAAAGTTAATTCGTTGATCTGTAGGGCGTGGCACCCAATCACCATAGTTGCCGTATGCATCCTTTATCTTTTCTTCAGTCTTCATGATGCCCACGCTGATCCATGAGTCGGTACCAGGAACAAATTCGCCATAAAGCTTGAGGTCAACACCCGTTGCATAACCTTTTGCGATATTACCACCATAGTATACAACTCGCACATTATCAACGTTGTAAGGAATAAGATTTGAAAGATGTTTATAATAAACCTCACCAGTGAATTTAAATGGTCGATTGAATACACGGAACTTATATTCGCATGCTCCAACAAGATGGATAGAACGCTGACTCTTAATGTCTTTGTTCAAGTAAGCATAAGTATTTCCATCTACAGTAGTTGTATCTCGCATTTCCTTATAGAATGGAGTCTGGTAATAGATACCTGTTCCGAGTCGGAAAGTGAGATTATCATTTGATGCAGGAATAAAAGCAAATGTGGCACGAGGCGAAAATAGCACTTCCTTGTTCCACGACCAATGAGTGAGTCGGGCACCATAATTGATGACGAGTTCACCTTCCTTCAGTTCTTTTCGCCATGTGTCTTGAGCAAAGATTTCGAGATGATTACTCTTCTCCTCATTTTCTGACACCATATTATAAATAAGGTCGAGACGGTTCTCGCTATGAGGCATTGAATAACCTACCGAATCACGATACTCCCATTCACGCATACTTTCTTTCACATGCTCAAATTTCATCAAGGCACCATATCGTAGGTCGTGTGCTGTGAAACGACTGCGACCACTAAATCCTACAGTTGTCATATTGGCATTCAAGCGATTGCGTGCATGTTCGAGATAAGTTCCTATACCGAGATTCTCCTCATAACCATCTTGTTGCAACCAATACTGACCTTGGATGTCGTAAGTCTCACGTTCCTGAGTTTTAAATGCAGAGAGATTGAATGTGAGCGAGTTATACTGATTGAACTTGTATGTTGTGGAGAATGCACCGAAATAAGTGTTGAACTTGTCCTGCTCCGTTCCATCAAAATACACTTTGAAGTCTTTCACATCTTCAGTAGTACCAAACTTAGTCTCACGATCTGATGGCTTGAACTTATAGTTGTTGGTTGAGATTACACCAATCAAGTCGAATGTGAGTTTAGGAGTAGGCGACCAACTCATATATGTCTGATAGTCGAAGTCGCGTGGGTCATATTCACCCTTCGTCTGGAGCGTACCGAGCAAGTTTTTCATGGTCTTGTAGCGTACGGCATGAGTCATCGAAAACTTATCATTGCCATATCCCACATATCCTGCAGCACCAAGGAGCGAACCCGAAATGCTTCCTTCAAAGCCTTCAGCCTTCTTGTACTTGATGTCAAGTACTGACGACATCTTCTCACCATACTTTGTCTCGAATCCACCAGCCGAGAATCCAATGCTCTCCACCATATCAGGATTGATGATTGAGAGGCCTTCTTGCTGACCACTACGGATAAGCAAAGGACGATAAACCTCTATGCCATTGATATATACTGAATTCTCATCGAACGAACCACCACGAACATTATATTGCGATGAGAGTTCGTTATGCGTACTCACACCTGCTTGAGTTGCAATGATTTGTTCCACACCGCCACCTGATGCATTACCCATGTGCTTCATGTCCTTCATGTTCACATCGGTCATCGAGTTGGTTTGACGACGAATTTCGTTTACCTGTACCTCACCAAGTTCGTAACCGAGCGATGGGAGCATGAAGTTGATAGTAATCGAATCTTCAGGATTCTTGAACACACGCTTTCTTGTCTCGTATCCCATCATCGAAGCCACAACAACAACCGAATCCCCACTATCGGCAGAGAATCGGAACTTACCCTTCAAGTCGCACACTGCACCCTGTGATGTCCCTTCCACGTGAACCATAGCGAGTTCGATAGGCTTTTTGTTGTCATCGATAACTGTTCCCTTGAAGATAACAGTTTGTGCTACAGTTTGAAGTGTGGATAAAAATGCACAAAAAAATATGTAATAAAGTCTATGTTTCATATATATTAATAACGAAAAATCATGTTTTTTATTGTGTTTGTGATATTTTTTTGCTAATTAATGATGATATTTTAAAGGAAAAGTATAAATTTGCAAACGAAACACAATTTATAGGGAAAATAATACTATTATCTGATCACACTAAAATAGAGTGATATCATGAGCACAAAACCTTATCTATTAGAAAAACTACGCAATAACTGTATCCGTACAGCTGCGTTTACTGCTTTTATTCTTACTGGTGCACTGACCACAATGGCACATCAGCTGACACCAGCACAAGCTATTGCCCGAATGCAGAGTCAATCAAAAGGCATTAGACGTGTGAATGGTAACAAGCAACTTCAACTCAAATACACTGAATCGAAAGGCGATACAGCCCTCGTGTATGTGATGAGTGCCGGAAATGAAAGCGGTATTTACATACTCAGTGCCGACGACTGCGCTCCTGCTGTTCTTGGATGGACAGAGGGAGGTGATGCTGACTCTATTCCTGAAGCCATGAAATGGTGGATAAGTCAGTATTCGGAAAACATCAGCGATGCTATCCAAAACGAACAAGTCATCTCTACGTCTAATGCAAGTCAGGCAGTCGTTCCACCTTTGCTCTCCACCACTTGGGGGCAGGGGGCACCTTATAATGCGCTCTGTACAGACGACGATAATTACTACCAGACAGGTTGCATTGCTACAGCAATGGCACAAATCATGAACTACTACCAGCATCCTGCAAAGGGTAGTGGTAGTCATTCGTACGTATATGATGGTGTGACCTTCTCGAGCAATTTTTCCGAACACACATATCAGTGGGACCAGATGCAGAACTCCTACAGTTCGAACTATACAGGCAGTCAGTCAGAAAAGGCTGTGTCTCAGTTGATGCGTGATTGTGGCGTATCTCTCGAGATGAATTACTCCGTCTTTGCTTCATCTGCTGCAAATGCTATGTTCTCTTATGCTTTGCCAACTTATTTCGGTTACGATAAGGGTATTACTAATGTTTACCGCAAGGACAAGACTGATGCTGAGTGGACCGAAATCCTCATCAACGAACTCCAGCAGGGACGTCCAATATTCTATTGCGGTGTGAGTTCTTATAGAGGTGGACATGCCTTCATTTGCGATGGTTATCAAGGCAATGGCTATTTCCACTTCAATTGGGGATGGAATGGTAAGTACAATGGTTACTTTGTGGTTAACGGTACTCGTGCTTTAAATCCTTATGGTTCGTTCTATCCAAGCGAATGTTATACTCTTAATCAGATGATTACGATTGGTATCAAGCCTGAAGAGGGTGGACAGAAACAGACTGGTTATTTGGAGTTTTTGACTGAATATCAAGTTGATGCAACTAATCTTTCTACAACAAAGAAAATTTCTCTTTCTAACCATTATCTTATCAACCGAAGCGTTTCTCCTATGCGTGCTACACTTGGCGTTCTTCTTAAGGATGGCGACAAGGAGTATTGCTTGAGTGGTTCGGGAGATGAAGTGACTTACAATCTCACTCAGTCTTACTCGCCTAATTATGAGGTTTTCATAACTGATGATGTGGAGGATGGCACTTATGAGGTTTATCCAATATTTATGGATTTGGACGAGGATGAACCAACTTGGAATCTCGTTGAATTCCCTGACAATGCTACTGTTCCAACGATTGTAATTAGCAACCAAGAACCTGAGGCTCAGATGTGTTGCGTTCCATTTGCTCATAATGATGGTGTACGCAATATAAATAATAAGGTGACTGAAGACGGTTTGACAGTTCGCCTCGAAATGGATGCGTTGAGAGACATAAAGGATTTGTTTATCTCTTGTGATGTCTATTCGACTGAAACGAATTCGAAGGTTGCGTCTTGTCAAGGTAATTATTCGGCTAATGCAGGTGAGAAGCTCGTTGTTGATATGAAACCTTGTTGCGAAATGCGCTCTCTCGGTCTTGAAGAAGGTTCGTACGAGATTACTCTCAAGTGCAGCAACTCATCTATCATTCCAGAAGAATATAGCAGTATCCCAGTTGAAGTGGTTGACCATATGCCAACTCTCTCTGACATCGCAAAGAAGATTCAAAAGCTCCAGACAGGAGAATGCACAAAGAAGGATGTTGAAGATACTGTCTTCGAAGTTTTAAATACTGAATCGGTTAATAAATAAGGTAATAATCTGATATAATACAATAGTTATTTTTTCCTCGATATGAATGCTTTTGACTTACATACTCCATATAATTCACGCATGATAAGTGTCATAGTTTGTCTACTTCTTATGTGCAACTCCCTTTACGCACATCAACTCACACCCGAAGAGGCAATCGCTCGTATGCAGAATTCATCGACAAAGCATAAAGTCAAAGGCACTCGTCGACTCACTCTCAAACATACTGAGACTAAAGGGGATGTGGCTACGGTTTATGTTGTAGGCAACGAATCAAGCACTTACATTCTTAGTGCCGATGATTGTGCTCCATCAGTTCTTGGTTGGACTGAAACTTCCGTTTCTGACTCTATGCCTGATGCGATGAAGTGGTGGATAAGTCAATATTCTGAAGGTATTGCACAAGCAGTAAGTGAAGGACGCACTATCAACAGAGTCTCTGCACCTCAACCAGCCATCGAACCTCTCCTCTTTACAACATGGCGTCAAGAGGCTCCATTCAACAACCTCTGTAATGATGTAGCAGAAGGTTCTCTAACTGGTTGTGTAGCAACTGCTATGGCTCAAATCATGAAGCACTACAATTATCCCGAGCATGGTACTGGTGTGAATACATATACTTCTAATGGTGTATCTATCTCAAGCAATTTCTCCGAACATGCTTACCAATGGGACAAGATGCTCAACAGTTATAATTATTGGGGAAATGGTGATGAAGCGGAAGCAGCAGTGGCTCTCCTCATGCGTGATTGTGGTGTGGCTCTTGAGATGAATTATTCCGCTCAAGCTTCAAGTGCAGCCAACTCAATGGTTGCTTATGCTCTCATGACTTACTTCGGTTATGATAAGGCGATGGAAAATCTCTACCGCTCAGACTTCACAGATGATGAATGGGAGGATAAGATTGTTTCCGAACTCGCCGCTGGGCATCCTGTATTCTATTCGGGAGCAAGTTCTGGTTCTGGAGGTCATGCTTTTGTGTGTGATGGTTATGATGGTAATGGTTATTTTCACTTCAACTGGGGTTGGGGTGGTGGTTGTGATGGCTTCTTCCTTATTACTGGTGCCGGTGCTCTAAATCCTTATAGGAATTCATTGGAAAGTGATTGCTATACAATTGGTCAAATGATTACCGTAGGTATTCAACCTGATTGTGGTGGCAAGAAGAAAAGTGGATATTTGGAATTCTTTGAACCATATAAGTTGATTAGTAACTATACTACTTTCTATCGTTCGTATTACTTCCAAATATCTGATAGTTATTTGATTAACCGAAGTATGGCACCTATGCACGCAGTATTAGGAGTTCGTCTGGAATGTGGTGATGAGGTAGTTGATATCAAAGGTTATAATGCTGAGGCAACTTACAACTTGAAGAGTTCGTATATGCCGTACTATTGGATTTATTTGTCTGAAGTTCCTCGCAATGGAGTATACAAAGTATATCCTATCTTCATGGATTTAGAGGAGGAAAATCCTAAGTGGCAGCTCGTGAAGTACCCAGAAGGCCAAGAGGTTCCTACAATCGAAATTGTTGGTTCTGAAATAAATCTGACTATTGCTGAAGAACCTTACGTCTATTGCAATGGCTTAAGGAATCTCAATAATAAGGCTACAGAGGACGATTTGACAGTCCATTTGAAAGTAAATGTCATCAATGATATATCTGACTGCACTATTTACTGCACTCTTTATGATAATGCATCAAAATCAAATGTTGCGTATGGTGAAGTGGTATGTTCTGCCAAAGCTGGTGATGTGCTTAATATAGATCTCAAACCAGAAAAGTATTACTATATGGACAAGATTGAACCAGGCACTTACTCTGTGATTTTTAAAGCACAATACAAGTCCCTTATTCCATCTTCTCTCAACAATCTACCTATCACCATTCTCACCAAAATGCCTACAATCTCTGATGTCCCAATCACAATTTATAAAGTTCACAAAAACGAAGCCACTAAACAAAATATTGAGGACACCGTAAACGATATCCTCAATACTATACCGGTAAAAGAATAATTTTTATTTTCTGATTAACTTCATTGCGAAACCACCACCTTGGGCGAGATGTATATTCACCTTGCTTGAGGTGGTAACGGTATTTTGCTCTATCTTATAGTCTGTTGCGGCTTTGTCGGCATTGATACCATCCTTAGCAAGAGTCATCTCGTATGAACCTACTGGTAAGAATGAAAGGTCAACTGTCAGGTCGCGACCTTCCCAGTTTGTCTCTCCACCTACATACCAATTCTGACCATCACGACGTGCTATCACGATATACTTCCCAATCTCACCTGCTATGCATCGCATCTCTTCGTAAACAGTTGGAAGTGAACTGATAAAGTCAGTACATTCTTTATCCTTCATATAGATGGTAGGATTGTCAGCAAGCATTGTTAGTGGAGATTCGTGTACGATGTAATGTGCCAACTGATGACAACGTGTACCCATTGTTACAGGATTATAGTACATAGGTTGGAAGTCAGCAGCCGTAGCATTACGGAAACCACCAGGAGTGAAGTCTACATATCCAGCCATTCCTCTGATGTATGGGAAAGTCACGTCATATGTAGGCATATCCTTACTTGGACGATCGTATGATTTACCATTCTCCACACCCTTTTCACGAACAGTCCATTTCACTTCTTCCATTCCGAAAACAGCCTCAAAATTGATGACGTTTGGATATGTACGTTGGATTCCTTGTGGAGCAAATATTCCATGATAATCAAGTACCATCTTGCTCTTTGCACATCGATCCGCAATACGGTAAATCATATCAACTCCTTCTTGATCATATCTATCCATGAAGTCAACCTTGAAACCTTTGATTCCCATTGCACTATACTTTTCGCATGCTGCATCGAGTTGGGAATCAAGCACATTGAATACAGTCCAAAGAATTACTCCAACATTCTTCTGCTTTCCATACTCCACAAGTTCTTTGAGGTTAAGTTCTGGAATTACAGTCAACATATCACCACTACTTGGCACGTACCAACCTTCATCAAGGATAATGTACTGAAGTCCTTGTTTTGCGGCAAAATCTATGTAGTATTTATAAGTCTCCTGATTGATTCCAGCCTTGAAGTCCACATTAGAAATTCCCCAATCGTTCCACCAGTCCCACGCAACTTTACCAGGCTTTATCCACGAAGTATCACCCTTGATTCGTGATGGTGAAGCGAGTTCGTATGCAAGGGTATTTGTTGGCATTTCTGTATCATCATGAGTAATGGCAAGAATACGCCATGGGAAAGTCTTGTTTCCTTTTCCTTGAGCAATATAATTCTCTGTTTCAGTCACATATTTTTGCACACGCCATTTATAATAATCAAAGGATTTTGGATATTGTGCGAACTCGCCTTTTATTGTTGAATCTGAACCTTTTACGAATAAACCAGGATAACCTTCGACATCAGTCTCGAGAAGTGTAATCTTAGCACTTTTCATATCAACCGTTGCAGGAAGAAATGCCTCAAGGTTCTTCGACTGAGAGAGTGGGGCTACATCGTAAGTAGCCTGGAAAGCCATAGCTTTTGGATTCTTCACGTTAGTGGAATAAGGTAGATAAGCGATGGCATCATTTGTGAAATGGAAGTCGGCAACCTCATTTTCAACTTTCCAATTGCCTTTTGTTGAAGTAGTGAAGAATCGATATGCTACTCCGCTATTGTAAGCACGGAATTCGGCATTGATGCCATTCTTGAATTTAATGATAGTCTGAGCGTATTCTGACTTTATTTGTGACTGCTTATAGTTAGGGGCATAAATAACTTCTTTAATTGATGATTTTGTATTTACTGAAGAATATTTGCTTTGAGAAATACCAGCGAATTTCATTTCAGCAACATTGTCTTTCATTAATTGGGTTCCATTATCACTAATAGAATAATGGATGTTTTTGTCAACTTGAAGTTTTACTTCAATCTTACCATTCGGAGATTTCAGGTAAGTCGTTAGTTGTGCAAATGAAGGAAGTGTGAGCATCATTGCACTCATCAATATTAGTTTCTTAGTTCTCATAAAAATGTTAGGTTTATTGAATTTAGTACAAAGGTACAAAAATATTGATAATTCTTTCATATATAAACGAATAAATTGCAATTTATTAATTGCTAATTAATAATTATTTGCTAATTTTGCATAAAATTCAATAATAACAAATTAAACGCAATGGATATTAAAACAATTACACCATCTGTAAAATACATCGGTTGTGATGATACAGATCTTGATCTTTTCGAAGGTCAATATGAAATTCCTGAAGGTATCTCGTACAATTCATACCTTATTGTTGATGAGAAAATTGCCATCATGGATACGGTTGATGCTCGTAAGACAAACGAATGGCTTGAAAATCTTGATGCAGCTCTCGAAGGTCGCACTCCAGACTACCTCGTAGTTCATCATTTGGAACCTGACCATGCAGCAAACGTAAAGGTTGCAATGGATAAGTACCCAACAATGAAATGCTACACATCGGTAAAGGCTCTTCCTATGATGAAGCGTTTCTTTGATGTAGATTTTGAAGATCGTATCGTTACTGTTAAGGAAGGTGATACTCTCTCACTTGGTCAGCACACTCTTACTTTCGTTATGGCTCCTATGGTTCACTGGCCAGAGGTTATGATGAGTTACGAAAGCAGTGAAAAAATTCTCTTTGCTGCTGACGGTTTTGGTAAGTTTGGTGCTCTTTCTGCTGCTACAGAAGGCATGGCAGAAGACAAACTCCATGCAACAGTAGATGGTTGGGCTTGTGAGGCACGTCGTTATTACTTCAACATCGTAGGTAAGTATGGTGCTATGGTTCAGGCTGTTTTAAAGAAGGCTGCTACACTCGACATCAAGATTATCTGTTCACTTCACGGTCCAATCCTTGATCATGACCTCGGTTACTACATTGGCCTTTACGACACTTGGTCAAGCTATAAGCCTGAAAATGAGGGTATTTTCATTGCATATTGTTCTCTCCACGGTAACACAGAAGAGGCTGCTATCAAACTTTCTAATATCCTCAAGGATAGTTCTGATGTAAAAGTAAGTATCGCAGACCTCCGTCGTGATGACCTTCACGAATGTGTTGAGGATGCATTCCGTTACGATCGTATCGTTCTTGCTGCTCCAACTTATGATGGTGGAGTCATGCCTATCATGGCAGACTTCATCCATCATCTCAAGATCAAGGCTTATCAGAACCGCAAGGTTGCTTTAATCGAAAATGGTTCTTGGGCTCCAATGGCTGCAAAGATTATGCGTGCTGACATGGAAACTTGCAAGAATATCACTATCATTGAACCAATAGTTACGGTCGAAAGCACAGTAAAGGAAAAGACAGTTGAAGACTTAAAGGCTCTTGCTCAGGCACTCATTGAAGCATAATACGACAAAGCTTTTGTCTTTCTTTTCCCGTCTCCATCCCTTTATGATTCTATCATAAAGCCCTATATAACAAAAGGCTGGCACCCAATAGGATGTCAGCCTTTATTATCTATATTTGAAATCTCCCTGAACCCTCTCACTCGGGAGAGGGCTGGGGAGAGTAACTTTAATTATTCAGCAGAATAATCGATCTTGCTCATGCGTACGTAAGTTGCATAGCGGTGCTGTGCAGCCTTCTTAGCAGCATCGAAGAGTTCCTGAGCCTCAGCTGGCTTAACCTTCTTGAGTGAGAGGTAACGAACCTCACCATCAAGGAATGCCTGGAAGTTATCCCAGTTTGGAGCCTTAGAGTCGAGCTGGAATGGATTCTTGCCCTGCTCAGCGAGACGTGGGTCGAAGCGCCAGAGGTGCCAGTAACCACACTCAACTGCCTTAGCTTCCTCAGCCTGGCTCTTACCCATACCGCCCTTAGCCTTAAGACCGTGGTTGATACATGGAGCGTAAGCGATAACGAGTGATGGACCTGGATAAGCTTCAGCCTCACGGATAGCCTTCAAGCACTGTGCGTTGTCAGCACCCATAGCAACCTGAGCTACATATACATAGCCGTAAGTTGACTGCATGAGACCGAGGTCCTTCTTAGTGATACGCTTACCACCAGCAGCGAACTGAGCGATAGCACCGATTGGAGTAGCCTTTGAAGACTGACCACCTGTGTTAGAGTAAACCTCAGTATCGATAACGAAGATGTTGATGTCCTCACC
>DCIW01000110.1:19076-20523 GCA_002317225.1 Prevotellaceae bacterium UBA1716
CACCGTCACCACCGATGATCCACTGTGAACGCTTAACGAGGTAGTGAGAGAGTTCAGAGAGCTGCTTGCAGATTGGGCAACCAGCCTCACGACCTGCCTGGATAGCTGGAGCAAGCTTAGCAGCTGCTGCCTTAGAAGCATCAGCATTATCCTTACCTGCAATCCATTCTTCAGCTGCAGCCTTGAATTCTGCTGGAGTGTTTTCGCTTGCGATAGCTTCCTGGAGGAGAGCTACGATGCGAGCACGCATCTTCTTGTTAGCGATAACCATACCAAGACCGAATTCGCAGAAGTCCTCGAAGAGTGAGTTAGCCCATGCTGGACCCTGACCCTTAGCGTTAGTAGTGTATGGAGTTGATGGGATTGAACCAGAGTAGATTGATGAACAACCAGTTGCGTTAGCAACCATTTCACGCTCACCGAAGAGCTGAGAGATGAGCTTAACGTATGGAGTTTCACCACAACCAGAACAAGCACCTGAGAACTCGAAGAGTGGAGTAGCGAACTGTGAGTTCTTTGGATTAGCCTTATAGTCGATGAGATCCTGCTTAGAAGCAACGTTCTTAACACAGTATTCCCAGTTAGCAGCTTCCTTGATTTCCTTTTCGTTTGATGGATCGTATGCAACCATCTTGAGAGCCTTAACAGTTTCACCGTTAACCTTCTTACCAAGACATACGTCAACACAGTTACCACAACCGAGACAGTCCTTAACACCAACCTGGATACGGAACTTCATACCCTTGAGTTCCTTTGGAGCGAGGATGTCGATCTTGTCTGCATCGAGACCAGCAGCCTCTTCGTCAGTCATAGCGAATGGACGGATACATGAGTGAGGACAAACGAATGCACACTTGTTACACTGGCAACAAGTAGCAGAATCCCACTCAGGAACGAATGCAGATACACCACGCTTTTCGTAAGCTGCTGTACCCTGCTGCCACATACCGTCTTCGATGCCCTTGTATGCAGATACTGGGAGAAGGTCACCATTCTGAGCATTGATTGGACGAACGAGTTCGTTGATGAATGCAGGATCGTCGTTAGCTTCAACTTCGTCTGCTGGGAGGTTAGCCCATGCTGGATCAACAGCGAGAGTCTTGTACTCACCACCACGATCAACAGCAGCATAGTTCATGTTAACAACGTCTTCACCCTTCTTACCGTAAGACTTAACGATAGCTTCCTTCATCTTAGTGATAGCGAGATCAACTGGGATTACCTCAGTGATACGGAAGAATGCAGACTGGAGGATTGTATTTGTACGGTTGCCAAGACCAATTTCCTGAGCAATCTTAGTAGCGTTGATGTAGTAAACAGTGATGTTCTTCTCAGCGAAATACTTCTTGATGTTGTTAGGGAGGAACTTAACGAGTTCTTCACCTTCGAAGATTGTGTTGAGGAGGAACTGACCGTTCTCACGAAGACCACGGAGTACATCGTACAT
>DCIW01000110.1:20715-21402 GCA_002317225.1 Prevotellaceae bacterium UBA1716
CACCTACAGTACCGTCAGCACCAAGACCGAAGAACTTACATTCCTTGTTTGAAGGATCGCCGAGAGCCATTTCCTCATCGATTGGGAGAGACTTGAATGTAACGTCGTCTACAATACCAAGAGTGAAGTGATTCTTTGGTTCTGGGAGTTCGAGGTTCTTGTAAACTGAAAGGATAAGAGTTGGAGTAACGTCGCATGAACCGAGACCGAAACGACCACCAACAATCTTAGGAGCGTTAGCCTGACCGTAGAATGCATCCTTAACATCAAGGTAGAGTGGTTCACCGTTAGCACCTGGCTCCTTAGTACGGTCGAGAACAGCGATGCTCTTAACTGTAGAAGGAACAGACTCGAGGAGACGCTCTACTGAGAATGGACGATAGAGGTGTACAGAAACCATACCGTACTTCTTACCGTTTGCATTAGCGTAGTCGATAGCCTCGCGAGCAGCTTCAGTAGCAGAACCCATGAGGATGATTACTTCTGTAGCGTCTTCAGCACCATAATATGTGAATGGCTTGTACTCACGACCAGTGATCTTAGAGATTGCAGCCATGTACTTTTCTACTGCTGGAAGAACCTCATCGTAGAATGGGTTACAAGACTCACGGTGAGCGAAGAATGTTTCTGGGTTTTCAGCCATACCCTTAGCCTCTGGATGTTCTGGAGTGAGAGCGCGTGAACGGA
>DCIW01000216.1 GCA_002317225.1 Prevotellaceae bacterium UBA1716
TCCTGAGTATGTTTACAGGAATGGTAGTATTCTTCGTTTTGTACTTCACAATGATACCACTTTTCCATAACCACGGATTATGGATTGCCTTCCTTGGATATCTCTCCGTTCGTGGAATAGTTCAAACAATAACAAGAAAAAGAATATATGCTTCATAAATACAATACATCTAACAATATAACAGCCTTCTCAACAACACGCTCTGGTGGTGTATCCACTGGTGCCTACTCAAGTTTCAACGCTAATCATTATTGTGGTGATGAACCAAAGAACGTGCTGAGAAATCGCGAATTGCTTTGCGAAGCATTGGGCATCGAGCAAGCACATCTTATTGTGCCTCATCAGACTCACAAGACCATCACACGCATTATTGATAATGAGTTTCTTACTCTTTCTGCAAATGAACAGAAGGAGGCACTCGAAGGTGTAGATGCCGTTTGCACAAACCTCCCAAATATATGCGTTTGCATTTCTACTGCCGACTGCATCCCTATCCTACTCTATGATGAAACCACAGGTGTGATTAGTGCTGTTCATGCAGGTTGGAGAGGTACTGTAGCACGTATTGTTGAAGAAAACATAAAGGTTCTTCAAGCGACTTATGGTATTGATCCTCAAAACCTTCATGCAATCATAGGTCCAGGCATTTCCCTCGAAGCTTTTGAAGTAGGTGATGAAGTGTACGAAGCATTTAAGGATGCGAACTTTGATATGGAAAAGATTGCAAAACGCTATCCTACCAATTCAACTCATAACTCAAAACTCATAACTCAAAACTCCTCTAAGTGGCATTTAGACTTACCTCTTTGCAACAAGCTTCAACTCCTCAACATAGGCTTACAAGAAAAAAACATCTTCCTCTCAAGCATCTGCACATTCAACAACTCGGACGAATTCTTCTCAGCCCGAAAACTAACCATCAATTCAGGTAGAATATTAAACGGAATACTTCGCCAATAAATAGTGCTGTTTCTTTAATAACATATCCCCAAATCGCAAATCTCTCAATGTCTCAACGCGATAAAATAGATTTCTCATCAGCTCCTATCCCTGAACTCTTCCGCAAGATGTTCCTCCCTACCCTTATCGGTATGGTGTCGATGGTAGTCCTCAACATCACCGATGGTGCCTTCGTAGGTCATGGTGTAGGCAGTGATGCACTTGCCGCAGTCAACATTGTGGCACCTATATTTATGCTCACCGGAGGACTCGGACTCATGTTTGGTATAGGCAGCAATGTGGTTGCAAGTATCCATCTTTCGCAAGGCAATGTAAAGGCTGCGAATATCAATCTCACACAAGGAGTGATTGCAGGATTCACGATTGGTATTGTGGTCGGACTCTCATGTTTTATCTTTCAGGAAGATGTGTGCCGACTCTTCGGATGCAACGACAAACTCCTACCTCAAGCATGCTCCTACCTCAAATGGATTTGCTTCCTCTGCCCATTCAACCTCTTCGGAATGGTATCGATGTTTATGGTGCGACTCGATGGCTCGCCTCGTGTGGCAATGATCATCAACTGTAGCATGGCATTACTGAATATCGTGCTCGACTACCTCTTTATCTTCCCAATGCAGATGGGACTCGAAGGTGCTGCTATAGCCACAACCATTGCATTCACATTAGGAAATATTCCTGTATGGATATATCTGCTTCGGTATTCGCAAAAGATTCATTTCTACCGACTTAAGTTATCCACAAAGAGTCTGCAACTGACACTTCGCAACTTAGGTTATCAAATGAAGATTGGTTTCTCGGGATTGATTGGCGAACTTGCCATTGCTACCATTATGATTGTTGGCAATTATGTTTTCATCCATTATCTTGGTGAAGATGGAGTGGCGGCTTATTCCGTTTGTTGCTACTGCACACCAATCGTATTTATGATGGGAAATGCCATCGTGCAAAGTGTGCAACCAATCATTTCGTTTGCTTATGGAGTGAACAATAACGAACGACTTCGCAAAGCATTGAACATTGCTCTTCGTGCAGCATTGATAACAGGTTTGGGCGGAACGCTAATCCTATGGTTTGGAGCAAAATACATCTCTGCCACTTTCCTCAATACCGGTTGTCACGCTTACCAACTCTGCATCGAAGGAATGCCTTACTTCTCCATCTCCTTCCTTTTCATAGCACTCAACCTTGTGCTTATCGGCTATTTCCAAAGCATCGAACAAGCTCGCAAAGCTACTCTATTCACACTCTTACGAGGTTTCATATTCTCAATCCCCGCATTCATCCTTTTCCCAATGCTCATCGGCATTCCAGGACTTTGGCTTGCCCTCCCAGCAGCCGAAGCATTGACCACATTATTAATAATAATATACAAACCAACGAAAAATAACCTAACTGCAAAAACTATAAAATAATGAAGAAGCTATTCTCTCTCATCCTGCTCGCTTTGAGCCTTAACGCATTGGCACAAAACGAAGTAAGCAATCACCAGCGTCCTCCTCATCCACGTAACTGGGAGACTAATGACCCTAATGCACACGATCCTGTGATGGCAAAAGGTGAAGATGGGCGTTACTATTGTTTCATGACTGGTATGAATGTTGGTGTGATGTCGAGTGCTGATATGATTACTTGGAAAAGCGAACCTTCCGCTCTCAAAGAGACTCCCGCTTGGGCAACTGACACTGTACCAGGATACAGAGGACACACTTGGGCACCAGATATCAGTTATCATAATGGATTGTGGCATCTTTACTACTCTTGTTCTACTTTTGGAAAGAACGGAAGTGCCATCGGACTTGCTGTAAATAAGACTCTTGACCCAAAATCGCCCGACTTCAATTGGGAGGATAAAGGTATGGTAATTGCTTCTCATCGTCGCATAGACAATTGGAATGCTATCGACCCAAACCTTATCGTTGATAAGAAAGGGCAACCTTGGCTCACATACGGTTCGTTTTGGGATGGAATACAACTCGTAAAACTTTCGAAGAAAGACTTCCAAACTCCTATCACCAAACCAGTTACCATTGCTCGTCGTCTTGCAAAGAAACTCTCTCTCAAAGAAACCAACAACGAGGAGAACTTCACAATCGAAGATGGCAATACCATCGAAGCAGGTGAGAATGCTATCGAAGCTCCTTTCATCTTCTATCATGAAGGATATTATTATTTGTTCGTAAGTTTTGATTATTGTTGCAGAGGTCAGAACTCTACTTACAAGACTGTTTATGGACGTTCGAAGAAGGTGCAAGGTCCTTATATTGATAAGAGCGGAAAGAAAATGGAATATGGTGGTGGCACTCGCCTTTATGGACCTAACGATACCTACTTTGGTGTAGGTCATTGTAGTGCCTACGAATGGGACGGCAAGTGCTACTTTATCTCTCACGCATACGAAAAAGAAAAGAATGGTGCCGCAAAACTCTTCATCCGCCCTTTGAACTTCGACAAGGACGGTTGGATTGTCTCAGAGGGATAAATTGCTGTGAAGATCAAAACAGCATCTTATAATACTCCGCTTTCTTCTCAACCTTCAACGGATAAGCACGTGAGGAACTTGGCATTCGGTACCATTCCAATTCCCTTCCAAACGCATTGAGTTTGACACAATCACCGATTTGAGGAAGCGGAATGAGTTCGCCTTCGTTCATACCCGAAGCAATGGACAACTGCATTCTGAGTTCTTCGCTTGCCTTTCCTCCAGTAGTCACAATCCTATGGCAATCAGGCATTTCACTGAGCAATGCCCCAACATCCGTAGGTTCAAGTATTTCAAGGAAATTATCACTTGCATTGTCTTTCAGTCGCTTCACCTTTGTGGCTGTATCAAAGAATGCAAGTCCATGTTCGTTTGCAAAATCCACGATTCGTTCCTTATCAAATCGCTTCTCCCCTTTCACCTCAAACCATTGCTTGTCCGAATAATGAATCAACCCCATTATTCGCCAAAAATCATTTATAAAGTTTGGGTAAAAGAAATCCATGCTCCATCTCGCTTGGGGTGGAGGAAAACTGCCTAAGAACAGCACAAGACCGTTCTTAGGCAGAAATGGTTTTAAAGGATGTATTTCTATAGTCATTCTTCCATACTCCCCTCGGGGGAGCGAATGAGGGGATGATTATTCGTTACCTACCTTTGGAAGCTTTGCGAGAGCTTCTGCAATTACAGAGTCAGATGGGATGACATCAGTCATAGTGCCATCATTGTACTGTGAATAAGCATAGAGGTCGAAGTAACCAGTACCAGAGAGGTTGAATACGATAACCTTCTCTTCACCTGTTTCCTTGCACTTGAGAGCCTCGTCGATAGCAGCACGGATAGCGTGAGATGATTCAGGAGCTGGGAGAATACCTTCTGCCTTTGCAAAGATAGTTGCAGCTTCGAATACCTGAGTCTGCTCATAAGCGCGTGCCTCAAAGAGACCCTGATGATAGAGTTCGGAGAGGATTGGAGACATACCGTGGAAACGAAGACCACCAGCATGGTTAGCACTTGGAATGAACTGTGAACCAACTGTGTACATCTTTGCAAGAGGACAAATCATACCTGTATCACAGAAGTCGTAAGCATACTTACCACGAGTGAACGAAGGACAACTTGCTGGTTCTGCACCAATCACCTTATAGTTAGCCTCACCACGAAGCATTTCGCCAAGGAATGGAGATGCGAAACCACCAAGGTTTGAACCACCACCTGTACAACCGATAAGGATGTCTGGCTTGATGTCATACTTCTTCAATGCTGCCTGAGCCTCAAGACCGATGATAGTCTGATGGAGAAGTACCTGATTGAGCACCGAACCAAGAACATAGCGATAACCTGGGTTTGTAACAGCAACTTCTACTGCCTCTGAGATAGCACAACCGAGCGAACCTGTAGTTCCAGGGTGTTCTGCATTGATCTTCTTACCAACTTCAGTAGTCATTGATGGAGAAGGAACGATATCAGCACCATAAGTGCGGATTACTTCACGACGGAAAGGCTTCTGCTCGTATGAGCACTTTACCATATATACCTTACAATCAAGTCCGAAGAACTGAGTTGCCATTGAAAGAGCAGTACCCCACTGACCAGCACCTGTCTCTGTAGTCACACCCTTGAGTCCCTGAGCCTTAGCATAGTAAGCCTGAGCAACTGCAGAGTTGAGCTTGTGCGAACCAGATGTATTGTTACCTTCAAACTTATAGAAAATCTTTGCTGGAGTATCAAGTGCCTTCTCAAGGAATTCTGCATGAACCAATGGAGATGGACGGAACATACGATAGAAGTTCTTCACTTCTTCAGGGATGTCAAACCAACGAGTATCGTTGTCGAGTTCCTGCTTGTTGAGTTCTTCGCAGAAGATAGGGTTCATGTCCTCGATAGTGAGTGGCTTACCAGTACCAGGGTTGATAAGTGGTGCAGGCTTTACCTTCATATCTGCACGAACATTATACCACTGTGTTGGCACTTCATTTTCTTCAAGATAAATCTTGTAAGGGATTTTCTTTTCCATAGGTTTTGGGTTTGTATTATTAGTTATTAAATCAGTTTTAGTGACATTAAAATACGTTTATTGGAATGCAAAATTACATAAAATAATTAAAATAGCAACAATAAATGTACTAAAAATTATAATAAATGCTAACATTAAGATAAATTTGCATTTAAATATATATGTAGTGAAATAAATTTCAGTTATCTTTGCAACGGAAATCGGACGAAGGCAATGTTCTATTACTGCCTCACGATACACCATATATATTATAATAACTATAAAAAACTCATCATTAACATGAAAAAGTACATTCTTCCACTTCTTGCAGCATCACTTTTGCTCGGAAGTTGTGCAAGCAAGAAAACACTTACAGACTGTCAGGACGAAGTTAAAACCCTTCAAGACAAATATCAGAAAGCTCAGGTTGAACTCGCTACATTGAACGCACAACTCGCTGCGGCAAAAGAGAAGACTGAAGGTCTCAACTCTGCACTCAAGGAGCAGAAGCAGGCTAACAAGGAACTCCAGAACACTCTCGACCAGAGTATCAATGGTGGAGCAAAGAACGTAGAAATGCTCGTTCAGGAAATTGCAGCTTCCAACAAGTACATCAAGCAACTCGTCGACGCTAAGTCTAAGAGCGACTCTCTCAATGTAGTCCTCACCAACAACCTTACTCGTTCGCTCTCTCGCGAAGAACTCAAGGATGTGGATGTGAAGGTGCTCAAGGGTGTGGTTTACATCTCGCTCAACGACAACATGCTCTACAAGTCAGGTTCTTACGAAATCTCGCCTGCAGCAGCAAGCACTCTCCAGAAGATTGCAAAGATCATCACAGACTATAAGGATTACGAAGTTCTTATCGAGGGAAACACAGACAATGTGCCAATCTCAAAAACTAATATCCGCAACAACTGGGACCTCTCTGCTCTCCGTGCTTCGTCTGTAGTTCAGGAACTCCAGAACAAGTATGGTGTCAATCCAAGTCGCCTCACAGCAGGTGGTCGTGGTGAATACAACCCTGTTGCTGACAATGACACCGACGAAGGTCGTGCAAAGAACCGTCGCACTCAGATCATCATCACTCCTCGACTCGACCAGTTCTTGGATTTGATTGATAAAGCACCTGATACAGAAGAATAAGAGCCCCCCGACCCCCCAAGGGGGCGGCCATCCGGATAGTTTTCGACTATCCGGATATGGTTGTTTTTCGGGGGCACCTAATTAATAATTATACAAACTTAAGCCATCCTCCCCCAAACCGGATGGCCGCCCCCTTGGGGGGTCGGGGGGCTTCAATGACACGCGCAGTAATTACAGTAGTAGGCAAAGACTCAGTAGGTATCATTGCCAAGGTCTGCACTTATCTTGCAGAAAACCAAATTAACATTCTCGACATCTCACAGACTATCGTACAGGAATTCTTCAACATGATGATGATTGTCGACATGACCAAGTCTTCCAAACCTTTCGACACAATCAACACCGAACTCTCTGCCATAGGCGAAGCAACTGGAGTTCAGATCAAGATTCAGTTGGAAGATATATTTGACAAGATGCACAGAATTTAATTTAATGCATAATTCAAAATTCAAAATTCATAATTAAGCTGCGCTTGGCTGTTTGCTGTATTCTGCCAACCGGAGGGCCAACAATTATGAATTATGAATTATGAATTATGAATTTTAGCCTATGATTAACCTTTCCGAAGTACTTGAAACCAACCGAATGGTGGAACAAGAGAATCTCGATGTTCGCACCATCACAATGGGTATCAGTCTTTTGGACTGTGCCGACAAAGACCTGAATGTCACTTGCGAGAAGATTTACAAGAAAATCACCACCCTCGCAAAGGACCTTGTGAACACAGGCGAAGAAATCAGTCGCGAGATAGGTATTCCTATCGTCAACAAGCGAATCAGCATAACCCCAATATCACTTGTGGGCAGTGCTTGTTGTCGCATTCCGGGCGATTACGTTCAGATTGCCAAGACACTCGACAAGGCTGCTAAAGAGGTGGGAGTCAACTTCCTCGGTGGCTACTCTGCCATCGTGTCGAAGGGTATGACCAAGAGCGATGAACTCCTTATCCGCTCCATTCCGAAAGCACTCGCTTGCACCGAACGCATCTGTTCGAGCATCAATGTGGGCAGCACAAAGACTGGTATCAATATGGATGCCGTTCGTCTTATGGGCGATATCATCAAGGCTGCTGCCGAAGAGACCAAAGAGGTGGACTCACTCGGATGCGCAAAACTCGTTGTGCTCTGCAATGCTCCCGACGACAACCCATTCATGGCAGGTGCCTTCCACGGAGTGAGCGAGGCTGATGCTATCATCAATGTGGGTGTCAGCGGTCCAGGTGTTGTCAATTATGTGCTTCAGCAGATGGATAAGAATGCAGAAGGTGGTCTTGCCAACTTCGAGACTCTTTGCGAAACCATCAAGAAGACTGCATTCAAGATTACTCGTGTGGGGCAGTATGTGGCACAAGAGGCAAGTCGTCGACTCGGTATTCCATTCGGCATCATCGACCTCTCTCTCGCCCCTACCCCAGCCATTGGTGATTCGGTTGCAGACATCCTCAAGTGTATCGGAGTTGAGCATCCTGGTGCTCCTGGCACAACTGCCGCTCTCGCCCTTCTCAACGACCAGGTGAAGAAAGGTGGAGTGATGGCAAGTTCGTATGTGGGAGGACTTTCGGGTGCATTCATCCCTGTCAGCGAAGATCAAGGTATGATTGATGCAGTGGAGGTTGGTGCCCTCACTCTTGAGAAACTCGAGGCTATGACTTGTGTCTGCTCCGTAGGACTCGATATGATTGCCATTCCGGGCGACACTCCTGCCACAACCATTGCTGGAATCATAGCCGACGAGAGTGCCATTGGTATGATTAACCAGAAGACCACAGCTGTCCGTATCATTCCGGTCATCGGCAAGAATGTCGGTGACACTGTCGAGTTCGGAGGACTTCTCGGTTATGCCCCAATCATGCCAGTCAACACCTTCTCAAGCCAACGCTTTGTCGATCGTGGTGGTCGCATCCCTGCCCCAATCCATTCGTTCAAGAATTAGGAGTCAGCAGACTATAACCCTAAGGTTAGTTGAATAGAAAAAATGCTCGTCATCGCGACGAGCATTTCTTGTAAATAATAAATATGAATACAAACAAAAAAATGAAAAACCCAATATACAGATGGTTCGGCCGTGAGCGAATATGAACTTGTTTCTTCTCTACCTTGACAGATTTTAAGTCTGTGTCGGTGGATATTTTGGAATCGGAAACGGTGGCGAGCTTGCCATTTTCGATTGTAACGGCCCCTCTCACCCCATGCCCCTCTCTCCCGTTAGGGCGAGAAGAAGACCCTCTCACCCCATGCCCCTCTCTCCCGTAATTGCGAGAGGGGGTAACCGTGGACGATTGTAGGTCGAGGGTTGGACTTGTGAATTGGTCGAGGTAGGTGATTATCATGCGATCAAACGAGAATTCCAACTTCGTGCCTACGCTGTCTTTCTGATGGAATGACAGAGAGTCGAGAGATGCTGTTTGGATGCACTGGGTCTTGGTACGACATGAAGCGAGAAGCCCCCCTCCGACTCCCCCGTAAAGGGGGAGGGACAACACAAATAGCATTCGAATTATACTTTTTCTATTCATACAAAATTTTCAAAATCCGGATAATCAAAGGGTCAGACCCTTTGATTATCCAACTTATGTTACTGATAACCAATATATTCGCATTTCAAAAGACGACTAATCAAAGGGTCTCTCCCGTCTTCAGAAAGAGCACTTTCTTCAGTCTCTCCCTAAAGAGTGACATTTAGTCACTCTTCTCGACGGTCGCTACCTTTGATTATCCAACTTTTTCTTTATATTCGTGGACTGCATCGAAGCAGGGGCATTCTTTCTTTGCTCCTGTGTCACGATGACCGACGACACGAGCATTTGGGTAACGAGTGCGAAGTTGGGCGATGAGGGCTTTGAGGGCAGCCTTCTGCTGTGCAGTACGAGTGTCTGCAGGCTTGCCATTTCTTAGGCCACCGATGTAGCACACTCCAATGCTGTGTTGATTATGCTCTTTGCAATGAGCACCGACCTCACTCTCTTGTCTACCTCGCTCGATAGTGCCATCAAGCCTTACGACATAATGATAGCCTATTGAACTCCAGCCTTGTGCCTTGTGCCACTTGTCGATGTCGAATGCTGAGAAATCAGCACCTGCTTCGGTGGCAGAGCAATGGATTATGATTAGAGTAATTTTGCGCATAGAAGCCCCCTCCACCTCCCCGAGGGGAGTGCTTTTAGTTACTGACATAAAGGTAGTTATTGTTTGACATAGTTATTTGATTACAATTTGATTACTCCCCGCTCAAAGTATCTACAAGTCCTCCCCTCGGGGAGTTAGAGGGGGCTCTTTTTTGTTTACAATCGATGACACTCCAAATATTGAAGTGGTAACGAGTAGGAATTGAGCCACAAGGTACAGGTTTGCTTCGGTCAAATCACCAAGTGGCGGGACGATGAATCCTGCGATCGAGAAAGCGATAGCAGCCACAAATGATGCAACTGCTATCTTCTGCTGAATTGCTTGAGACTTAGACTTTTGCATAGAGGAATGAAGGTTTCAAGTTTCAAGTTTCAAGTTTCAAGAACTGCGAACTCCCTTACTTGAACATCCCACCCCCTCCCTATAGGGAGGGTGAGGGGAGGGTCTACTGATACGCATCCTTCTTTGCCTCAGCCTCGTCCTTCTTAGTGAGAACACGCTCAAACTCTGCCTTGTTGCGGAGGTTCTTGAGTTCCTTCGAAGGAGTCCACTTTGCAGAGACCTTCTTGATGTTCTGAGCGGTAAACTCATCGAAGGTACGAGCACCCTGCGAACCGAGAGAGATGTAGAACTTGCCGAGTTCACCGAGCTCGATGGAGTTGCCTGCAAGGAGGTTTTCCTTGATACAAGCGACTGCGATGGTAAGAATACCTACGATGTCGCCCTTACTGTAGACGCAACCGTGTGAAACAATGTGTTCTGCAAACTTGTTGATGTCGAGAACATCCTTTGCCTGAGCGTGAGCATAAGCACGCTTTGCAGCAGTTGGATCGGTAGGATTGCCCATCATTGAGAGAGAATAATTGATTGCCATAATATAAAGCCCCCCGCCCCCCCACGGGGGCGGCCATCCGGTTAGGCGGGGGATGTGTGGATGACCTTGGTGTGTTAGTATTAGATTTATTTATTGAGAACAATTATAGGCCACAACGCTTACTCTGCGCATGCCCGCCCCGTTCTTTCTCGTCAAGCTCGAAAGCGCTGACGCGATAAGGGGGGTCGGGGGGCTTTTTACGATGCAAAGGTACGACATTTCCTCATAATATCCAACTATATAACTCACCCCTAATCCATTGTCATACAATAATATCCAATCATATACAATAGCATAGCAAAACACTTGTATAAGTCATTATTTTTTACTACCTTTGTACCATAAACCAATAACCTATTTCACATGAAACGTACATTTATTTCAAAAACAGATCTTGCAGTGGCCTACTTCCCTTATGTCAACGAACATTCAGCCCGCCATAAGCTGATGGGCATTATCGACAGCGATGCCAAACTTATGGAATCACTCTCCCAAAGCGGTTACATACGAACATCCCGCCAGTTCTCACCCAAGCAGGTCGACATCATTTTTGACCACCTCGGCAATCCCTACAAAGGTTCCTAAAAGATTTTCCTACATTATTTAATAGATTTGGGTAAATTATTCAAAAGAATTGCCTAAATCTTTTAACCATTCGTAACACATTGATACTTAATAGGTTATAAATGCATTAAGAATACTGATTATCAAGCACTTACAACCTTAGAATCCCCTCCTATTATACCTCACCCACAAAAAATCTGACAGAAGTTGGATAATCAAAGGGTCAGACCCTTTGATTATCCAACTTTTTAGTGTCTTTTTATTTCTTGACACCCAACATTGCCCATCCAATTGTATCATTGTATCATAGTATCAGATACAAAAAAGGGAGACTATCCCCCCATTTTTAAAGGTAATATATATTATATATATAATATATATTAAACCTAAAAGTATCAGGTACACTCTGTGTTGTTTGTATCTGATACTATGATACAATGATACATTCTGTGTCTTCTGAAGAACCGCAGAAACGTGGTTCGCTCAAGCTTGCGGAGATAGAGCGGAGAGTGCCTCTCTGCTTTCTTAACAAGGGCAAGGCGATGAAGGAACTTGCCAAGGCTTGCACCGAAAACAGCTATGAACTGGATGCTTTGAGAGAATTCTTCCGACCAAAATAGCACATGGTATAACGTAAAGAAATATAGTGGGTTACACGATTCTCCCGACCATTTTCGAGTATGGAAATGGTCGGGAGTTTTTGCGTTTATCATATAGTGTACTTTTATT
>DCIW01000245.1:0-1373 GCA_002317225.1 Prevotellaceae bacterium UBA1716
CCCGGGCACCTCAAATTTTAAATGCTTATGAAAAAAACCAAACCTATTCTACTGCATCAATTTCAATATTACAATCGTGTTCGATAAGGATTTCTGAATTTAGATGTTCAAAACGAACAGAGTTACCGATTCGCTTTGCTAAAACAGTTACCTTCACAAGTCCCGTCCAATCGTTCCAATAGCAGCATGAGAGAGTAGCCTGATCACCATCAATGACAACTGAAGGATAAAGAGTTTCCTTGTCAATGCCCAAAACCTCTTCTCTCTTTGGAAGTCGCTTATAGTACAGATCTCTCCAAAGACCTTGTTCTGGTATGACACCATTATCATTATGGAAAATACTAAAGATCGATAATCCGCCAAATAGATAGAATCTGCTTCCAAAAACTTCATACCCATCCATAGGCAGGAAATCAGACAACCTTTTCAATAACCATGCCTGCATAATGCCTCTCTCAGTAAAAGGAACCTCTAAATAATCAAGGATATTTAAGCTAATATAACGTACCTTATCTACTGTTTGGTCGTCCTTATAAACCACAGGGCGAATCCCCCAACCACCAAAACGAGTGTAGCACAATGCTTTGAGTTTATACCCATCAACAATTCGCAAATGGTTGAGTGCTGTTGAAAGTATATCCTTTATGCTATCAATGTCACGAGAGTATTTGATGTCCATAATTTCTGCAAAACCATCGCAAAATTCATTTAATGGAATTCTTTCATAATCCATAAAATCTACGCTCAAATCCATCCATTCATTACATTGATCTTTAGTTCCATAGTCATTGAAGAACTGATACAAAGTATATTCCTTCAAACTTTTTTCTATACCAGCCAATTCGACTTCGTCTGTGATTTCAATCAGCTCGTCATCACATGAAATATCGAAACCAACAAAATCAAGACACTTGCAGAGATCTGTTATATAATCAGATAGTTTTGTAGTATCTACATATTCATTCTCGATCATTCGAGCGATATTGTTGTATTTATCATCCTGGGTAAGAGTCCCAGGATGATTAGCATACGATAATTGGAATGGCAGATTTTTGCCCTTAAAATGTTTTTTTGTTATTGCTTCCATATTTTTTAGTTGTTTCAAGTTTTAAGAATCAAGTTTCAAGTTTCAAGTTTCAAGTTTCAGGAGTACACCCCGTGTTGTTGGTAACTGTTACTATGTTACCGTTACCTTCCGAATCACAACCATCACATTTACGATAGACACCTCTTCCTATTCTCTCTAACTTACCTTTCGAGCAATATCTTGAGAGCAGCATCTTCACTTCCGGACTTTGACCTTCCTTAATTCTCTGCTCTTTGAACTGCTGAATTGTAAAGATAGAAGGCATCTTGCTTAACAAAGGTTCAAC
>DCIW01000245.1:1426-2141 GCA_002317225.1 Prevotellaceae bacterium UBA1716
GACCAAAGATACGGCACATAGCATAGTGAGCAGTTTCTCCAACCCAGCGACAGAAATCAACGATCTCTTTCGTCTCTTTACCATACAAGGCAATCAGAGGAATTGCTGCACGCAGCATAAACTCACCACAGCGATGACTAAGGTCAGCTTCCGCCTCTGTCAAAAGACCGTCATTATATCGCTCTTCGAGTTCGTCAAACCACATTCCGATAGCACGATTTGTAAGAGGAGTTTCAAGTACTAATGTGCTTTCGCCAAGTGACAAGTCCTTCTGATAGAGTTCGATAAGCAAGGCATCGCGTTCTTTCTTCTCGTCATCAGTAAGGAAGTTCTGTCTTGGAGGACGGAAAGTGCGTTTAGTCTTAGGAACCAAAACCGGAATACAGCGCTGCATCAAACCACCTTCACAGTTATTGCCAGAAAACAGGCGTTCCAACATAGCTTTCACTGTTCCTGCCATCAGTAGTGAAATGCTCATCTGCGTATAGGTGTTGCAAGTCGTGTCAGCCATATAGAACTGTCGCTGCCAATCCATATCCCAACCTTTTCGAAGCAGTACCGAGATATCGGAATAAGAAGATCTTGCTGCACTTGAAAGGCCATCCACTTCTGAGAACTGACCCAGCAACATTCCATTCTTGCCGAGATTTGTCTGGAGTTCAAGAATACTTGACTTTGATGTTGTCTCGAACAGACGCAACTTAGGGTGATACTT
>DCIW01000245.1:2207-2329 GCA_002317225.1 Prevotellaceae bacterium UBA1716
ACCTTAACCCATTCTCGATCGTCGTTGTCCTGAAGCGTGTATTGCACCATTTCTTGATAAAGTGAGGTACAGTTACCTTTACCTTGACCACTGCCGCCGATTACCGAAACATATTGCTGAGG
>DCIW01000245.1:2450-2807 GCA_002317225.1 Prevotellaceae bacterium UBA1716
TCATAGTTGTTTACAAGCAACTCCATCAGTCGAGGAATCTTCTTCGGCAATACAGGTGGCGTCCAGCCTTCAGTCAACGCTTCAAGATCTTTGTCATCATCTTCACTTGATCCCTGACCTTTGATATTTGCATAGGCTTGCGCCTTTGCATTGATGTCTCTTAGCGTTGTACTCATGAAACCCTTATCTGCCACATACTTATCGTAGAAGTAGGCAATCAGTTTCTTGCAATCCTCCGTCTGGCTATAGTTCGGCAGTTTTTCCTTGATCACTGCCATCAACTGCTCCTTAGACATCAGTTTTGGCAAACCTATGCTCAGCACCGCCATGAGATTAGAGTGCCAGTTATGTTCACCC
>DCIW01000245.1:2877-3553 GCA_002317225.1 Prevotellaceae bacterium UBA1716
AAAGCCTTCAGTGACTGAGGGGAAGCCCCCATCCCCAACCCTTCCCCCTTGCAGGGTGAAGGGAGTGAATACAACTCCGAAGGAGTGGCATTACCTAGCGCAGGGTGCAAACCCTGTGTTTCCGGATTGGTATCATTCACCTCTCCCTCCCTCGGGAGGGCTGGGGTGGGGTCAAAAAGTTTTTCGCTGACATACCTCGTGTGACTTGCAGGTACTTGATAAATACAACCTGCAACATTCTTGACTGCAGGATCAACTTTCATTCCAATAAAAGCAGAGAACTTTTCCTGTGCTTCATCTGGTCTCATACCTTCTGGAAGAATTACTGCAACGTGAGTACCATGACGAATTGACTCTTCAATCAGCAGGATTTCAAACGGACATGCAGAAGACTCTCCTGGGAATAGTTTTGCCATAATCTCCTCAGTCTTGCCCTTCTCATCAATATCAAACACGAAAGTATTTGTTATCTCGAGAGCATCCTTCTCGGCTCGGTGATTATCCTTGAACTTGCAGCAGCGAGGAGTCCATACAGGCAATTTTGCCTTCAAATTCTCTTCTCCAGCATTGATGCGAGTTGCAAGATCTTCAAGCCAGCGGTTGTTTCTCACAGCTTCCCAAAACTCTCGGGTTGCTGGAGTAGCTGCACCTGAATGCGATGCAGCTATACATGTAA
>DCIW01000245.1:3772-4038 GCA_002317225.1 Prevotellaceae bacterium UBA1716
TGTCTGCACCTTAAGATTGGAGTGATCCAACTCGAAGACCAAAACAGATCTTCTTGAACTTCGCGTCTTGTGTGCAATCTCGATAGTGCCATTGTCATGGATCTTGACGTTTGCAAGGAATCCAAATTCCTTGACCTTGTCAGCGTCACCATCAGGCATGACGTGAGCAATAATCTCTTTGCGCTGGTAGTTCAGCATCATATCTGCAATGAGCATCAGCGTCTCTGTAGGTAAACTTGTAGTAGTAGTTTTTTCTGTATTCATTT
>DCIW01000245.1:4114-4262 GCA_002317225.1 Prevotellaceae bacterium UBA1716
AAACCTCTCATCACAAACTCTGGGAGTTAGCCTAAGCTAATTGATAATTGATAATTGATAATTGATAATTGATAATTGATAATTGATAATTATGCTTCGCGACTCGGATTGCCCGAAGGGCATCAAAGCACGCAGTGCTGGGTAACCC
>DCIW01000203.1 GCA_002317225.1 Prevotellaceae bacterium UBA1716
GAAATGTAACTAACTTCCCAGAACCTATCGGTATGTCGGCATCGTTCAATGACGATATGATTTACAAGGTGTTTGATGCTGTTAGTACTGAGGCTCGTGCCAAGTGGAACGAATTGCAGAAGAGTGGTGATGATATCCTTCGTTTCCATGCCTTGAGTGTTTGGACTCCAAACGTGAATATCTTCCGTGACCCTCGTTGGGGACGTGGACAGGAGACTTATGGCGAAGACCCATATATGAGCGGACGAATGGGTAGTGCAGTCGTTCGTGGTCTTCAAGGTCCGGAGGATGCAAAGTATCGCAAGCTTTGGGCTTGTGCAAAGCATTATGCTGTACATAGCGGACCAGAATGGAGCCGTCATACTGCAGATATCAACAATATTTCTGCTCGTGACCTTTACGAGACTTATCTTCCTGCATTTAAGGCACTTGTTGAGGATGCAAAGGTTCGAGAAGTGATGTGTGCTTACCAGAGATATGATAACGAACCTTGTTGTTCGAGTGGTCGTCTCCTTCAGGATATCCTTCGTGATGAATGGGGATTCAAGTATTTGGTTGTGAGCGACTGTGGTGCTGTAACAGATATTCATTCATCTCATAAGGTAGCAAGTGATGCAACTCATTCTGCCGCTCGTGCCACTCTTGCTGGTACTGATGTGGAATGTGGTTTTGATTATGCATACAATAGCATTCCTGATGCAGTTAAGAGAGGTCTTATTACTGAAAAGGAAGTTGACAAGCACGTTATCCGTTTGCTCGAAGGCCGTTTCGACCTTGGTGAGATGGATGACCCTAAGTTGGTAGAGTGGAGCAAGATCCCAAGTTCGGTACTCGAAAGCAAGGAGCATCTTAACCTTGCACTCAATATGGCTCGCCAATCCATCGTTCTTCTTCAGAACAAGAATAACGCTCTTCCTTTGAAGTCAAACGAGAAGATAGCAGTCATTGGTCCTAATGCTGACAACAAGACAATGATGTGGGGTAACTATAATGGTACTCCAACCACAACCATTACTATTCTCGATGGAATCAAGAAGAATAATAAGTCGGTAAAGTATATCCAAGGATGCGACCTTACTGATGACCGAATCGTTACAGATGTCTTTTCTCAATGTTCGTTTGAGGGAAAGAAAGGTTTCAAGGGTACATTCTGGAACAATCAGAAGTATGAAGGAAAGCCTGTTACAACTCAATACTATACAAGTCCATTCTTTAAGACTACAGCCGGTAACTATCAGTTTGCCCCTGGTGTCAATCTCGTAGATTTTAGTGCTAAGTACGAGACTGTCTTCAAGCCAACAAAGTCGGGTGAGGTAGTTATCAATGTAGAGTCTGTAAGTAATTTCGATGTTATCGTGAATGGCGAGACAAAGCAGAAGTTCTCCACTTGGCGTGTCACACCAACTCGCACTCCTATTCAGGTAGAGGCAGGTAAGGAATACAAGATTGAGATTCATTTCTCACATATCACAACTTATGGTGCGAGCATTCGTGTGAATATCGGTACAGAATCGCTTATCGATTACAAGCAGATTATCGAGAAGCAACTTGCTGGAATTGACAAGGTTGTCTTTGTTGGTGGTATTGCTCCAAGTCTTGAAGGGGAGGAAATGCCAGTAAGCATCGACGGCTTCAAGGGAGGTGACCGTACTCATATCGAACTTCCTGCTGTTCAACGCAATTTCATCAAGGCTCTTCGTGAGGCTGGCAAGCAGATAGTATATGTGAACTGTTCGGGTTCTGCAATTGCCCTCCTCCCTGAAAGCGAGTCTTGTGATGCAATCGTTCAGGCTTGGTATGCGGGTATGCAAGGTGGTACTGCTGTTGCTGATGTGCTTTATGGTAAGGTGAATCCAAGTGGAAAACTTCCAATCACATTCTATGCAACTTCAAGTCAACTTGGTGACTTCGAGGATTACAATATGGAAGGTCGCACTTATCGTTATATCCGTGACTTCAAGCCACTTTATCCATTTGGTTATGGACTCTCATACACTACATTCAATATTGGTGATGCAAAACTCTCGTCTTCAACAGTAAAGGATAAGGGTATCACAATGGATATTCCTGTTACTAATGCAGGTAAGATGGATGGAACTGAAGTTGTCCAGATTTATGTTCGTAATCCACAAGATCCAAATGGTCCTGTCAAGCAGCTTCGTGGTTATCAAAGAGTTGAAGTTAAGGCTGGTCAGACAGCAACCGCTTCTGTCAAACTCGACAAGAAATCGTTCGAATGGTTTGATGAAGACTCAAACACTATCCGTGTGAAGGAGGGCAAGTACGAACTTCTTTACGGAAATAGTTCGAAGAGCGAAGACTTGAAGAGTGTGATGGTGGAAGTGAAATAGAGTTATGAGTTGTGAGTTATGAGTTATGAGTTAGTAAGGGAAATTAGATACGAATCATAGATTAAACAAAAATGGAATCAATTAAGAAAATAATAATAGGTGGTGCTTTGCTTCTTGCAGGCACCACTACTTATGCCCAAGACAAACCAACTATGGGTTGGAGTTCTTGGAATACGTTCGGACTTAATATCAGTGAGTCGACAATCAAAAAGCAGGCTGCTGCAATGAAGCAGAAAGGTTTGTTGAAGGTCGGATTTAACCATATCAATATTGATGACGGATTTTTTGGAGGACGTAACAAGAAAACGGGTGAGTTGCTCATCCATAAGACACGTTTCCCAAATGGCCTCAAACCAGTGGTTAACTATATCCACTTGATGGGCGAGCGTGCTGGCATCTATTCGGATGGTGGACATAACACTTGTGGCAACTATCATGGTGGTGATACTATCGCTCATGATGTAGGTCTTTATGGATACGACCAGCGTGATTGTGACTTCTACTTCAAGGAACTTGGATTTGATTTCATAAAGGTTGACTTCTGTGGTGGTGTGGACTATCATAATAGCGAGAAGCTCAATCTCGATGCTGAGACACGATACAAGCAAATTGCTCAGGCAATCGCAAATACAGGTCGTGATGATGTCCGTTTGAATGTGTGCCGTTGGGACTATCCGGGCAACTGGGTTCATGACATTGCGGTAAGTTGGAGAACTACAGGCGATATCAATGCTTCGTGGGGTTCAATCAAGGATATCCTTGCTCAGAATCTCTATCTTTCGGCATATTGTTATGGTGGTCATTATAATGATATGGATATGCTTGAGGTTGGTCGCGGAATTGGAACAGAGGAAGACAAGACTCACTTCGGAATGTGGTGTATCATGTCAAGTCCGCTTCTCATCGGTTGTAATCTCGAAACTCTTGATTCTCGTACCCTTAGTCTCCTCAAGAATACAGAACTCATTGCCCTCAACCAAGATACACTTTGTATTCAGGCATACGTTGTACAGCATAAGAACGACACTTACGTTCTCACAAAAGACCTTGAAGAATTCAATGGTAAGGTTCGTGCCGTTGCCCTCTATAATCCTACAGATGCTGCAGTCGATATGAGTATCAAGTTTGCAGATCTTGACCTTGGTGGAACAGTAAAGGTGCGCGACCTCTTTGCAAAGAGCGACCTTGACCCAATGACTGAATCACTTTCTGTAAAAGTCCCTGCTCATGGAACTCGCATTTATCGTCTCGAAGCAGAAGAGCGTTACGAACGAATCCTTTATGAAGGAGAAACTGCATACTTAAGTGAATATCAGGAAATTTTCAATAATCAGGCAAAGCAGACCGCTATCTACGAGAGCAATAGTGCTGCATCTGGTGGAATGGTTGCGGGATGGCTTGGTCAAAAGGCAACTAACGACCTCCAGTGGAAGCATGTATATAGTGAGAATGGTGGCGAATATAAGATGACAATCAAATATGTTTCGGGCGAAAGTCGTACAATGATTGTCAATCTCAATGGAAAGGATATCAAGACGTTATCATGCAATTCTGGTAGTTGGGGTACTGTAGGAAGCAAGGTTGTTACAGTTAATCTCGAACCAGGAGATAATGTAGTTCGTCTATACACTAAGTCTGGTTGGATGCCAAGTATCGACTGTATGAATATTGTCAGAACTGATGCTACAGATCGCACAATCATTACTGGTATCAATTCTGTTTCTGCAAATAAGTCTGCATCTTCGGCTTCTGCAACCAATACCAAATGGTACGACCTTTCAGGTAAGGAAATACAGAATCCTCAAAAGGGCATATATATAAATAATGGTAAGAAGGTGATGGTTCCTGAACCTTAATTTCTTAACACCTTAACATGTTAACTTCTTAACGCGTTATTATTCCGCATAAAACAACTTTGTCCTATCATTATCCCAATTAATACCATAGGATTTAATATTTAAGTTGTACCTTTGCCCACAAATTAAACCAACGAAAATTGTCTTATGAAACATCTTAGTAGAACTATTACATCAATTGCCCTTTTGGCAACTGCTTTTGTGGCGAATGCACAAACAGGGAGCGAGTGGGACGATCCAAAGATTTCGAATGTGAATCGCGAAGAAGCCCACACCATTTCCATTCCATTTGCAAAGGAAAGTGATGTCACTTCGAACGACATTACTGCTTCACCTTATTATATGTCTTTGGACGGAACGTGGAAGTTCTATTGGACAAAGAACCCAACTCTTGCAACAAAGACAATGTGCTCAAAGACCTATAATGATGCTAACTGGACAAATATCGATGTCCCTTCAAGTTGGCAGGTTTTTGGTCTTCATAACAAGAAGAACTGGGATAGTCCGCTCTATTGTAATGTGGCTTACCCATTCTCGTTTGATGAGTCAACATATAGTGTGATGGCAAACCGACCAAGTTGGTTCCAATACAACAGCAACATGCCAAATCCTGTAGGTACTTACCGCAAGAAGTTTACAGTTCCTGCTGATTGGGCTGGTCGTGATGTATATGTTCGTTTCAATGGTGTTGGTCATGGATATTACCTTTGGATAAACGGTCAGCGAATCGGTTATAGCGAAGACTCATATCTTCCTTCTGAATTCAATATCACACCATATCTCGAAGAGGGTGAAAACCTTATCGCTCTTCAGGTTTATCGTTTCACAAGCGGTTCGTTTCTTGAGTGTCAGGACTATTGGCGACTCACAGGTATCCAACGTCATTGCTTCCTTTGGGCTGCTCCAAAGAGTCAGATTCGTGACTACTTCTTCACATCTGACCTCGATGCCCAATATGTTGATGCAAAGGCAAATGTGAAGGTAACCCTTTCAAATTATGCTGATGTGAAAGGTGGAAAGGTTGAGGCACGTATCGAAGATGGTGGTTCGGTTGTCGCTTCTGCTTCAAAGAGCATCTCGACAACAGGAAGTCTTTCAATCGATATTCCTGTTACCAATCCAAAGAAGTGGAGTGCAGAAGCTCCAAACCTCTACGACCTTGTCCTCACACTTACAGATAAGAATGGCAATACCGTTGATATCCGTGGTGGAAAGGTTGGTTTCCGTGAGATATCAATCAATAGTGAAGGTGTACTCCTTATCAATGGCAAGCATATCATCTTCCATGGTGTGAACCGTCACGATTTCAGTCCTATCAATGGTCGTGCCATTTCGGATGAAGAGATAGAACAAGACCTTCTCACGATGAAACGCCTCAATATCAATGCCATTCGTACAAGTCACTATCCAAACGATCCTATCTTCTATGATCTTTGTGATAAGTATGGTTTCTATCTTATTGCAGAAGCAGATGTAGAGTGTCATGCTCATCAGAAGTGTTCTTCGCTCGAACTCTTCCGTACTGCTATGGTCGAACGTTCTGAAAATCAGATTAAGTGGTTGCGTAATCACCCATCTATCTGCATTTGGTCATTCGGTAATGAGTCGGGTGGTGGCGACAACTTCCAGTATGTTGCAAATGCCGTTAAGGCACTTGATAAGACTCGTCCTACTCATTACGAAGGCAACAGCAGTTATGCAGACTTGAACAGTAATATGTATCCTGGTCTTGGTCAGGTGGAATGGATGGCTCAACAGAACAAGCCATATATCGTTTGTGAGAACAGTCACTCAATGGGTAACTCAATGGGTAATGTTCGTGAATACTTCGACCTTTATGAAAAGTACCCACGTCTTACAGGTGAGTTCATTTGGGACTTCAAGGATCAGGGACTTCTCGCTCTTGACGCTTCAAGCAAGGAATATTATGCTTATGGTGGTGACTTTGGCGACAATCCAAATGATGGCAACTTCTGTATCAATGGTCTTGTTCGTCCTGACTGGAGTCTTACTGCTAAGTCTTATAACACAAAGAAGATATATCAGCCACTTGAATTCAAGAAGGTGAAGGTCGTAAATTCATCAACAAGTTCAAAGATTTCATTCCTCTTAAAGAACAAGATGGGCTTCCTTCCAAGTTCTGCTTATGATGTCAATTATGAAATCATGTGGGAAAATGGTGAGGTAATTGAGAATGGTGCTATCAATGCCGAAGTGGCTGCTGGTGATAGTGCAACAGTTTCGTTCGAGACTATGGTCTTTGCTTTGGATTGTGATTGGTCGCAGGAGATGTTCATCCGTTTCTTTGCCACCCAAAAGAGCAATACTGCTTGGGCAGATGCTGGTTATGTAGTTGCAGAAGAGAAGGTTTCTATTAAGGAACCTGATGTTGAGAACTTCAATATTGATGCTGCAGTAGCAGACAAGAACGCCATCACAGTTACAGATGAAAACAATATCGTGACACTTACTGGAGACAATTTCACAATGAAGTTCTCAAAGGCTTGGGGCACACTTTATAACTATGAGTATAACGGCACCAAGCTTCTTGAAAGTGCTCTTCGTCTTAATGCATTCCGTCTTCCAACAGACAATGATGGTTCGAAGACAGGCACTTGGGATAATCTCGGTATTCGCAAACTCACGATGAAGGGTGTTTCCGCAGATTATACAAAGAGTGAGGACGGCAAGACTGTAAACCTCACATTCACATCAGTTTACACTGGTCAGAACAGCACTACATTCGATGTGACACTCAACTTCATTGTTTGTGCCGAGGGTACGGTAATGGTAAATGCGTTCATCAATCCTTCTTGTAAGGGAACAATCATTCCAAAACTCGGTTTCCGTCTTGAGATGCCATCAGAAATGGAACAGTTCAGTTGGTTCGGCCGTGGTCCTTGGGATAGTTATATTGACCGTAAGGAAGCTTGTTTCCCAGGTATTTACAACAGTACTGTAACTGATCAGTACGAGAATTATGTGAAGCCACAGGAACATGGAACTAAGCAGGATGTCCGTTGGATGGCTTTGAGAAATACTTCTGGTACAGGTCTTCTCTTCTCTTGTCCTGATAAGATGGCTGGTTCGGCTGTTCATTTCCGTCCAGAAGATAACTATACAAATGGAAGCACACGTGCCAAGCATCCAAATCAGTTCAAGACTTGTGCTCAGACTATCGTCAATCTTGATGCTGTAACTCGTGGTATCGGTAATAACAGTTGTGGCCCTGATGTTCTTGACAAGTACGAACTCAAGGCTGCTAACACTTCATTCCGCTTCTTCATCATTCCTGTTACTAATGAGACTGATGTTGCTCGTGCTGCACGAGTTAATATGCCTGTTGCCCAACCAGTTAATTGTGAACGAATGAGCAATGGACGCATCAAGATGACAACACCAACAAAGGGTGCCACTATTTATTATAGTATCAACGGAGGCGAATATAAGCGTTATTCTACAGCCTTCGTTAATAATGACGCTTGCGACATAAAGGCATATTGTACGGCAACCAACCTTATGCAGAGTATCGAACTCAGTTATTCGTTCGACCAATACATCAATAAGTCTGTTTGGAAACTCGTAAGTGCTGATAGTCAGCATGGTGGTAATGAGGCTACAAAGGCATTCGATAACGACAACTCTACTTTCTGGCATACTGAGTATCAAGGTAGCGAACCAAGGTGTCCACACACTCTTATCGTTGATATGACTAAGTCTTATAAGGTGGCAGCATTCACTTATCTTGGTCGTCAGGATGGTTCGGACAACGGTATGATTAAGGAGTACGACATCTATCTCTCTGCGGATGGCAAGACTTGGGGCAATCCTGTTGTTTCTGGTTCATTTGCAAAGAATAAGGCTCTTCAGACTGCAACCCTCTCTACTCCTACTGCAGGTCGTTACTTCAAGATTGTTGCTAAGTCGGAGGTCAATGGTAATGCATGGACTTCAATTGCAGAAATCGGTATCAAGGTAGAGAGCGTGCCAACAGATGTTGAGAGTGTTAATGCTCCTGCTTCTTCAAATGCTTATACCCCAACTCCCAACTTCTATGATCTTGCCGGTCGAAAGGTGGAGCGTCCTGCACATGGCATCTTCATCAGTAATGGAAAGAAGATTGCTGTCCCACATATTTAATTGAAGACAAAAGTTATTATAGTATCCAACTGACTTATAATTGAAAATGAGACAATCCGTTTTATCTCTCATATTATTGCTCTTTGCAAATACTTCATTCGCACAAAACCCAATCGTGTCCCATTGCTATACTGCCGACCCAGCCCCAATGGTGTTCGAAGGCAACGACAGTCTTTATGTGTATATAGATGAGGATATGAATGTGCCGGGAGTCAACGATTTCTATTATATGGAGCGTTGGAGGGTGTATTCTACCGTGGATATGGTCAATTGGACCGACCATGGAGTGGCACTTCCTCGAACTGCATTCAGTTGGGGGCGTGAGGGAACTTGTTGGGCAAGTCAATGTGTAGGTCGCAACGGAACTTATTATTGGTATATATGTATTTCGAAACCAGGTGATTGGCGTCATTATATTGGTGTGGCAAAGAGCGACAAGCCATCAGGACCTTTCAAGGATGCTCGCAAAACGGCATTAGTGTCTACTGGTGGTGGTGGTGATATCGACCCAACAGTCTTTATAGATGATGATGGACAGGCTTACCTCTATTGGGGAAACAATAAGCTTTGTTATTCATACCTTCGTGACAACATGCTTTTCGTAAATACGGCAAAAGGCAATAACGGAGTCATCGAAGTGCCTCTCACAAAAGAAGCCTTTGGTGGTGTTGAACGTGATGGCGTTATCGATGGTGTGGACAAATACGAAGAAGGTCCTTGGCTCGATAAGCGAGGTGACAAATACTACCTTATGTATGCTGCGGGTGGTGTGCCCGAACATATCTCGTATAGTATGAGCGATTCGCCAACTGGTCCTTGGGTATATAAGGGACAGGTTATGTCTCAACAAGATACGGGTTCGTTCACCAACCATAGCGGTATAGTTCATTACAAAGGTAAGGATTATTTCTTCTACCATACCGGTTGGGCAAAAGGTGGTGGTGGTTATAACAGAAGTGTGGCTGTCGAAGAGATGCACTTCAACGAAGATGGTACAATCCAGCCAATCAAAGCAACCCGAAAAGGTGTTCCTGCCCTATGCACTATGAACCCTTATATTCGCCAACAAGCCGAAACTCTTAATGCAGCCACTGGTATTTCTGTGGTTGGAAATGAGAGTACTGGAGTGTATGTTACTGACACTCATGCGAGTGACTCGATACGTGTGGCAAACCTCGACTTCGGTGAGAATGGTGCTTCAAGTATCACACTTCGTATGGCATCAGTTGCTACTACAGGATATATTTATATTCGTCTTGATGGAGCGAAGGGAAAACTTATTGGAAAGATAAAGCTTGAAAGTACGGGAAGCGAAAGTGCTTGGGAAGAAAGAACTTACCAACTTTCTGCTACACCTAAGGGCAAGCATGCCATCCACATCTCTTTCTATGGTTCGTCGACAAATAATCTTTGCAATCTTGACTGGTGGAAATTCAATGAGGTTGGAGAAGAACCAGACGCAATAAAGTCTGTTGCATCATCATCTCAGCAGAAAGGCAAGTATTACGACCTCTCTGGTCGCCCTGTTGAAAATCCTACACGTGGAATGTATATATTCAACGGACATAAGGTGATGAAGTAAGGACAACGGACTACGGCAAAGCCGCAATATAATTCTTCATATTGCCCGCTTTCTTCAGTTTCTTCCAGTTCTTTCTGCCGATTGTTTCTTCCATATAATCCCAGAAGGTACGAATCTTGTTCAGTTGTTGTGCCTCTCCCGGAATGATAGTTTGGTAATGCTCGAGCAGGTGAGAATGGAGTTCGCGAATCTTGCTTATGAGTTGAGAGTCGGATAGGGTAGTGCCGTTCTTATATTCGAATGCAAGTGAAGGGCGTGCCAATAGTCCTCTGCCAATCATCACTCCGGCAATCTTATCGCCATAAGTCTTTTCGATGCGAAGAATATCTTCAACTGATTGAATCTCACCATTGTAGATTATAGGATGTTTGCATTCGTTGAGCAAACTATCGAAAGCTTCCATATTTAGTTCGCCCTTGTATTGTTGTGTTGCAATACGAGGGTGAACTGTTATTTGCACAAGAGGGACTTCGTTCAAGATGCTGATTACTTCCTTCCATTCATCAGCATTATCAAGTCCAAGACGCATTTTTACGGAGAATTGTATATCGCTCCTCTCTTTTATGACCTTAGCAATTTCCTTTACTTTCTCTGGATTCGCCATAAGACCCGCACCTCTTCCATGCTTTGTCTGCAAAGGGAAAGGGCAACCCATATTAATGTCTATCCGCTTATATCCCATAGGGATAAGTTTGTCGAGGAGCATCTTTAGTTCGCCTCCACCCGATGCAATGACTTGAGGAACAATATTCACTCCCTCATTAAACTGAGGTCGGACATCACGCATGTCCTTGCTTCTCACATCACCATGTTCGATGCGAACGAAAGGAGTATAATACACATCAACCCCACCAAATATCTTATTGTGGAGTCTGCGGTACACATCTTCGGTGTATCCTTGAATAGGTGCAAAATGGATATTCATCATAACGGTGGCAAAGATACGCAAAAACTATTACTATACCTACTTAAATAACAAATATGTTACATAACGGAAAGCACCAAGTGCCTTTTTGCTGTAACTTTGCATCAAAATTAACATGTAAGAACAAATAAACATTATAAATCAAATGCAAAAGAAAATCTTTATTTCGCTTCTGCTCCTTATGACTACTATTGGTTCGTGGGCGGCAAAAGCAGACAAGTCCGTTTCAATCAAAGTCAACGGCACAACACGCTCTTACTGGCTTTATGTCCCATCGTCTGTCAAGGCTGACACACCAACACCACTCGTTTTCTCCCTTCACGGAACCGGTGGCCATAGTACAGACAAGAGTCCTTTCCGTACATCAGTAGCCGACACCAAAGGTTGTATCGTGGTCTATCCACAAGGTTCTGATATCTATTTCCCTGTCTTTGGAGGCACTCTTCCAGGTTGGAATTCGATTGGTGAGACAAGTGTGGATATCGACTTCTTCAAGGCTATTATCGAAGAGGTGAACAAGACTTATGCTGTCGATCGCGAACGTATCTATTGTTGTGGTTTCTCCAATGGCGGTATGATGACCTATACTGTTGCAAATGTGGCAAGCGACATCTTTGCTGCTTTCGCTTCAATCAGCGGATTCCCTCTCAACGAGTTCCACCTTCACCACTCAGGTGCACGTCCAGTTCCGTTCCTTCATATTCATGGAAAGGCAGACGACTTCGTGAAGTATTCGCTTATGCCAAGTATCGTGGATAATATGGTTTCGCGAGTTGGAGCAAAGCCTGTTCCTGTGAAGCGAACTGTTTCAGGTAAATATGTTCGCAGCACATACGGAGCTCTCGAAGGTGGTTTCCCATACGTTTATTATGAGGTTGACGGAATGGGACATAGTGACTATACTGACAATACAGTTGAAGGTAATTCTGCACTTACCATGTGGAATTTCATGAGTCAGTACACTCTCTCGTCTGAATGTGACACTACTCTCAAGTGGCGTCCAAATATTGATTTTGATAACTACACTCCTAAGACTCATGGTTGGATTATGAACACATCCACAACTCTCCTTATGTATGGTCGTGAGCAGAAAACTGATGCAAATCAGAATGTATATCGTTCGCTTCAGTTTGAGAAAGGTAAGTATAAGTTGTGTTTCCATTCGGAAAGTGAGACAGCAAAGACTCTTACTGTAAAACTCCAGAAGCTTACTGGTTCTAAGCCTGTAGTTCTCAACCAGGAAGTGGAAGTGGGCAAGGATATCACACTCTTCTTCGAAGTGACTGATGGTTGGGGCGAGTATAAGTTTACTGTTCTTCGTCCTGCATCAACTGATGTCGTGACTGTGAGCAATCTCGCTATCTATTCTGCCACTGATGAGGAAGTGACTTCCATCACATCTCCATCCATCAATGGTACAGATGCTCCTCTTACCTCTCAATCTTCCTCAACTTACTCTCTCTCAGGAGCTCTTCTTGCAAATACCCAAAAGGGAATCAATATCGTTAATGGCAAGAAGTATTTGGTGAAGTAAATCAAGCATTTGCACAATGCTTCCCTATTGTGCAACGCTTGTCCCTATAGTGACAGCCCTCAAACATAAGGACGTGTGGCCTTGTCCGTGCAGACGGACATGCTCACACGTCCTTATGTTTTTTGTGTGGGAAAAATTAGTGCATGAACTTTTTTTTCAAGAATTAGTGAACCACGAAGTGCTCGATGAAGTCAATTTATGAAGTTGCACGTAGCATACTTGAATTAATAAGAAAGAGTGAAGAGGCCCAAGGGCCTTGCCTACCGGATGGCTAAGGCTGTATAGGCCAATTTCACTTATTCTTATAAATTCATTCAAGTTTCGCAAGTACTCAACTTGATAGGTTTTAAGGTTATAAGGTCGCTTCGCTTTCAGGTTTTAAGGTTCAAATCTACATGCATTCAGTAACGAACCTCATAACCTAACAACCTCATAACCTTTCAACTGAAGCTTGCGAAAGTTGAATAAATTCAAAAAAGAAGACACCCCGGTAGATTCACAAATTCACAAATTCTTGAATATTGCGGTTTTAGTGTGCATTAAAAGTGATTTGTTCTTATTTGCTGTAATATATATATAATTTGAGATGGTAGAATGTTGGTAGAATGTTGGTAGAATGTTTGATTAACATTCTACCAATGTCTAAATGTTGATATTCAGTATGTTAGATGGTGTTTGGTAGAATGTTGCCCATATTTGCCGAAAAAAAATAAAATAAATATCAGCTTGTGTAGAAATAAAGCGAGTCGCTTGAATTATAACATGTTTTTATTTTGTATTGGCAGTATCTTTCAAAAAAATGAGTTGAAAAAAGGTTTGCATTTGATTTGTTTCACCACTGTTATCGTGTTTAAAAGAATATGTAACATTTTATAATTGCATTATGGTATATACTTCGTAAATTTGCAATTAATTATGAAATAATACCAAATACCTAAAAAGTGAACTAATCTTTGTAGATATGAAAAAGAGCATTGCTGCATTAGCATTGGCAAGTATTTTTGCCGGTTCTACTTATGCACAGAACCCAATCATCCGCAACCAGTATACTGCGGACCCAACTGCTCGTGTGTTCAACGGACGTATGTATTTGTTCCCTTCGCACGACATCATCAGCCCTACAGAACCTGAACGCAAATGGTTCTGCATGGCAGACTATCACATGTTTTCTTCTACCGACTTGGTGGAGTGGCAAGACCATGGTGTAATCCTCTCGCAGGAAGATGTGCCTTGGGGCAATCCTACAGGTTACTCGATGTGGGCTCCAGACTGTATCGAACACGAAGGAAAGTACTACTTCTACTTCCCTGATGGTGCAAAACCTCAGGAGGGCAGACGTGGCGGCTTCGGTATTGGAGTTGCTATAGCCGACAACCTCTTCATGTCTAAGTTCGTTCCACAGGAGAAGCAGATTCCTGGCATCATGGGTATCGACCCTTGCGTGCTTCAGGCTTCGGACGGCAACAACTACATCTTCTGGGGCATGGGCGGTCTTCAAGGTGCTAAGCTCGGTAAGGATATGATGTCGCTCGATGGCGAACCTGTACGTTTCCAGTTCCCCGGCGAAGGTCTGAAGGAAGGTCCTTTCGCTTTCGAATATAACGGCAACTATTACCTCACATATCCTTCTGTATTCAAGAATGGCGAGACAGAGCAGATTGACTATGCCATGTCGAAGAACCCTCTTGGTCCTTACGAGTACAAGGGCACTATCATGCAGAAGCATCAGAATGGTTGTTGGACTAACCACCACAGTATTGTGAATTTCAAGGGACAGTGGTATATGTTCTATCATTGCAACCACTATTCTCCTTCGTTCGATAAGAACCGCTCTGACTTGTATCGACTCTCTCTTCTTCAATCCTGATGGAACTATTCAGGAAGTGAAGCCAACTCTCCGTGGTGTAGGTATCTCTGATGCTCGCAAGCCTGTTCAGATTGACCGTTACAGTAATATCGGTGGCAAGGCTTATATCGAGTATCATGACACACTTAACTATTTCCAAGGTTGGAAGACTGTCCTTCCTAAGGGCGGATGGGTAAGTTACAATAAGGTTGACCCAAAGAGCCAGAGTGCTCAGAATGTATGCTTGAAGGTAAAGACTAAGGCTGCAACAATCCTCAAACTCGAACTTGGCAAGTATGTTGCAAATCTCAACATTCCAAGTACGGCAGGCAAATGGAAGGAAGTTAACGTGACAGTTAAGACTATGCCTTCAGGTGTTTCAGATCTCAAACTCACTAATATAGGTGCTGCTCAGGCTGAAGTCGATTGGATTTCTCTTACTGAAAGTCCTCGCGAGGAGTATTTCTTGAGCACTCTTCCTGCAGTTTCAAAGCCTGATGATAATGGTTTCATTCGTCGTTGGATGATTCTCGAACCTATCAACAAGCCTAACCGTGGCAATACTGTCTTTACTGACTCTTATCTACGTGAGCATTTCAATAAGGAATACTTCGCTGGTCAACAGACAATCCTTCCAAAGGATGGCGATAAGGTTACTGTTGATGGCAAGTCACTCACTTGGCACGAACTCGAGGCTAACCGCTACAATGTTAAGCTTTTCCGTTTTGCTACTAAGAACGAACTTCAGGAATATGGTGTTCTTTATTGGGGCGTGACTACAATTGATTGTCCTCAGGAAATCAAGAATGTTCGTCTTGCTGCTGGTTCTAACTCTGCTTCTATGTGGTGGGTGAACGGACAGGAAACTCTTCTCCTTTCTGGTGACCGCCGTATGGTTATGGATGATGGTATGTCCGACCGCTTCACTCTCAAGAAGGGTAAGAACATCATCCGTTGTGCAGTCATCAATGGTCCTGGTATGAGCGACTTCTGCGTAAGATTGTTAGACGAGAAAGGTAATCCAGTTAAGAATTATACAATAAAATAAAAGCCCCACCCCGACCCTCCCCAAAAGGGAGGGAGGCAGTATATACTGTTTGCAGGTTGGAAACATTAACGAATAAATAATAAAACAATGAAAAAAATAATATTGGCGATATCAGTATTCTTTCTTGGTATCATTTCATTCTTCCAAAACACCCCCTTCGGGGGATGGGGGGCTTCGTATGCTCAGATAGGTCAACCTTGGATTCACGACCCATCAACCCTTGCAGAATGTGAAGGCAAGTGGTACACATTTGGTACTGGTGGCGGTGGTCTCATCTCTGATGATGGTTGGTCATGGCATAGTGGTGCTGAACGCCCAGGTGGTGGTGCTGCCCCAGATGTGATTAAGATTGGTGACAGATACCTTATTATATATGGTGCCACAGGTGGTGGACTTGGTGGTGGACATAATGGCCGCATCCTCACTATGTGGAACAAGACTCTCGACCCTAAGTCGCCTGACTTCAAGTTTACTGAGGCTGTGGAAGTTGCATCATCTGATGGTATGGAAGATAACGATGCAATCGACCCAGGTGTACTTCTCGATCCTACAACAGGTCGTATGTGGCTCTCTTATGGTACTTACTTCGGTAATATCCGTATGATTGAGCTCGACCCAAAGACTGGTTATCGTGTGAAAGGTAATAAGGCTAAGGATGTGGCTATCGACTGCGAGGCTTCCGACCTTATCTATAAGGATGGTTACTATTATCTCCTTGGCACTCATGGAACTTGTTGTGATGGTGTGAACTCTACTTACAACATCGTTTGCGGTCGAAGCAAGAAAGTTTTAGGTCCATATATCGATAATGTAGGTCGTGATATGCTTGCCGGTGGTGGTAAGATGGTTATCAATGCAAAGGAGAATGCAGTAGGTGCAGGTCACTTTGGACGTACAGTTATCGACGAAGGTGTAGAGGTTCTTTCGTTCCACTGGGAGGCAGACTTCAACATGAGTGGTCGTAGTACTCTCGCTATTCGTCCTCTCCTTTGGAAGAACGGTTGGCCAGTTGGTGGCGACCAGTTTAAGGAAGGCACTTATGAAATCGAGTCTGAACGTCGTGGATATAGTCTTGAACTTGTTGTCGACTTCGTTCGTATGAATGTTCCTCGTGCTCGTGGTGGTTTCGGATTCGGTCGTAACAATGGTCCTGAAGAACCAAATAAGGTTATTCCTAACCAGACTCTTGATGAGGTGAATGCAGGATGGCCAGAGGGTGATTCGCGTGTTCGTATTGGCGACTATATGTTCCGTCCACATCAGAGATGGACTGTTACTGCAGTTCCTGAAGCTGGTGGTTACTTGAGCAATCCATACTTCAAGATTACAATTGCAGGTACTGATCGTGCTCTTGCTGCTACAGCAGACTTGGAAGTAAAGACTGTAGCCAAGTACTCAGGTGCTGACGAACAGCTTTGGAGAATTGAGCAACTCACTGATGGCACATTCCGTATCATGCCAAAGGTTATCCCTGGCAAGTCGGGTGTCAACACTACTTACTGCCTCTATTCTGCAGGTGATAGTACTCCAACTCTTGAGAAGTATGACTTCAAGAGTGATAACTCAAAGTGGAACTTTAAGGACTTTAAGTAATATACATTTTTGATACTTAGTTACTTTTTTGAACAAATAATTGATTATGAAAAAGATATTAATGATGCTTGCTCTTGGTGCAGGCGTGATGACTGCAAATGCTCAGGTCGATAAGTTCTATGAGCAGAATACAGTTCTTAATTATAGCGATGGTGAGAAGGCTGCGGGCGAAATCCCACAACCAAAGAAATTTGACAAGGACTTCCATATCTACCTTTGCTTTGGTCAGTCGAACATGGAAGGCAATGCAAAGATTGAAGCTCAAGACCGTCAGAATATCAGTACTCGTTTCCGTATGATGGCTGGTGTTGATATGGCAAATACAGGCAGAAAGAAGGGTAAGTGGTATGCTGCCGTTCCACCTCTTTGTCGTGAGTGGACAGGTCTTACTCCTGCTGACTACTTCGGTCGTTCGCTTGTTGAGCAACTTCCTGAAAACATTAAAGTTGGTGTTATCAACGTTGCTGTTGGTGGTGCTAACATCGACCTTTTCGATGAGGATAAGTGTGCTGACAATATCGCAACTGCTGCTGATTGGTACAAGAACTTCTGTAAGTCATATAACAACAACCCTTATCGCGAACTCATCAACCTTGCCAAGAAGGCTCAGAAGGTGGGTGTCATCAAAGGTATCTTGTTGCATCAGGGTTGTACAAACAATAATCAGCAGGATTGGCCTCAGCGTGTGAAGGTTATCTACGACCGTATGCTTGCAGAACTCAATCTCAAGGCAGAGGATTGTCCTCTTCTCGTTGGTGAACTTATGACTCAGGAAATGGGTGGTGCTTGTCATCTTCACAACGCTATCATCGATAATATCCAGCAGACAATCCCAACTGCTTATCCTGTTTCTGCTGCAGGTTGTCCAGGTGCTTTCGACCATCTTCACTTTACCGCTGAAGGTTATCGTATGCTCGGCCGCAGATATGCTGACGTTATGATGAGCATCCTCAACAAGGAAAATCAGAAGGTTGCTGAGAATACAGTTCCTGTTCAGCAGTATCCACTCGTTGATAAGGATGGTCGTGTCACATTCCAGGTTAAGGCACCAGAAGCAAAGGCTGTTGCTGCTGACATCTGTGGTGTTAAGTATCCAATGATGAAGAATAAGGATGGTGTGTGGAGTGTTACTACAAACCCACTCGTTTGTGGTTTCCACTACTACTTCCTCAATATTGATGGTGTCAACGTAATTGACCCTGCATCAGAAACTTACTTCGGTTGTGGTAAGATGTGTGGTGGTATTGATATCAATGTTGACATCAACGACAATGCAAACCTTCTCAAACTTCAGAAGGGTGCAACTATGACTGCAGACGAAATTGCTCTTTATGCTTACAACAAGGACATCAAGCACGGTCAGGTTCGCGAGTGCAAGTACTGGTCAAATGTAGAAGGTAAGGAACGTCGTTGTTTCGTTTATACTCCAGCAAGTTACGAGAGTGGCAACCAGGCTTATCCAGTTCTTTATCTCCAGCATGGTATGGGTGAAGATGAACGTGGTTGGAGTCAGCAAGGTAAGATGAACTACATCATGGATAACCTTATCGCTCAGGGTAAGGCAAAGGAGATGATTGTTGTAATGGACAATGGCAACTGTAGTCATTCATTCGGTTCGAAGAAGGGTGAGACAATGGCTGAGTTTGGTGCTTCGTTCACTCCTGTTCTTCTCAAAGACATCATTCCTTTCATCGACAATACTTTCCGCACAAAGAAAGATCAGCAGAATCGTGCAATGGCAGGTCTCTCTTGGGGTGGTAAGGAAACTCTCGAAATCACTACTGCAAATCTTGATAAGTTCTGTGCTATCGGTACATTCTCTGGTGCTATCTTTGGTGTTGACATCAACAACTATAATGGTGGTGTGTTCAAGGATGCTAACAAGTTCAATGGTGCTATCAAGTACTTCTTCATGGGTTGTGGTACTGAGGAGAACTTCGGAACAGAGAAGATGACTGAAACTCTCAAGGCTGCAGGCATCAATGTAGAGTATTATGCTTCGCAGGGAACTGCTCATGAGTGGTTGACTTGGAGAAGATGTTTTGCAAAGTTTGTACAGAAGATTTTCTAATAATTAAACTTACCTATCTTGATAAGACGTTGATTTAGTGAATAGTGAATAACGAATAATACTTGAAATACCACATCACGCCCCCAAAGTATTATTCACTTAAAGTATTATTCACTATTCACTATTCACTAAAAAAACTCCCCAAGATTCTAAACTTCATTTATATAATAGTGAAAAAAATAACTCTCACAATTATTACTTTCCTCTCTGCCTTCTCAATGAATGCCCAAGAACTCTTCCTCAAGCTCGGTCATACCCAAAAGGAGATTGATGCAAAGGTTGAGGCTGTGTTCGATTCCCTCTTCTTTGGCGAAAACCGCATCTACTTCGAAGTGGGTGATGATATGGGCTATGTGTCTGACATCAAGAATCATGATGTTCGAACAGAAGGTCAGTCATACGGATTGATGGTTGCTGTCCAGATGGATCGCAAGGATGTGTTCGACCGCATTTGGAGATGGTCGAAGAAATATATGCAAATTGCAGAAGGCAACCAGAAAGGTTATTTCAAATGGACGGTCAGTCCAGATGGAACATCTCATGCATTTACGGGTCCTGCATCTGATGGTGAACTTTACTTCATCACCTCACTTCTCTTTGCTTCAAACCGTTGGGGCAATAAGACAGGCATCGATTATCTCAAGGAAGCCCAATATATTCTTGATTGCATCCAACCAAAGGAAGTGGAGATGCCTGCATTCCGCAATTTCCCTGCTCGTAAGGTGACAATGTCGCTTATCGACCCAAAGACAAAGCTTATTGCATTTGTTCCAGGTAGCGATTATACCGATCCTTCATATCATCTTCCTGTATTCTATGAGATTTGGGCAAAGTATGCAAAGGATGGTAGAAGCAAGTACTGGGAAGAATGTGCCGAAGCAAGTCGCCAGTATATGCACACATGTATTAATAAGGAGACAGGACTTAATCCTGACTATAGCAATTACGATGGTTCTTTGCGCAACTCTCGTGGCATCCTTGGTGACCAGTTCCGTTATGACTCTTGGCGTGTTCCTATGAATATGGTGCTCGACTACCGCTGGTCAGGTGGTAAGGATGGCGATTGGAAGAAGTGGTATGGAAATACAATCCAGACATTCTTCTACAACCAAGGCATTGATACATTTGTTGATCAGTATAATGTAGATGGCACAACTCCAGAACGCATCCTTTCTGCTGGCGGTTATACAAAACTTCGTCATTCGGTTGGTCTTGTGGCTGCTCTTGCTGCTGCATCTGTCATTTCTGATCATCCAAATAAGATGGACTTCGTTGAGCGTCTTTGGAACTCAAGTCATCTTCCATACGAAGATGGTTACTATGATGCTTATTATGATGGACTTCTCCGCCTCTTCGCATTCATGCATTTGAGCGGAAAGTATAAGATTATAAAATAAGATTACCTTCTCAGTCTCTCCCAAAGGGAAGATTATAGGATGTCTGTATACTAATTCTTTATACCTTTTATATTTATGAAAAAGATAGTGTTAAGTGCCTTGATGTGTGCATCTTTTGCATTCGCCAACGCATACGATGTAACTCGCTCACTCGTAGTAGAGGAGGGCGGTTCGGGAAATTATAAGGCAATCATGCAGGAGGTGAGCGATCTCGAAGCTCATACCGTGTTCATGCCTCAGGATCTTTCCAAGTTCGATAAGAAGAATCCTCTTCCAGTTCTTGTCTGGGGTAATGGTGCTTGTACCAACTCTCCATGGGAACATTATAAGTTCCTCAACGAGATTGCTTCTCAAGGTTATCTTGTAATTGCTACAGGATTTATTCCAATGGAAGAAAAGGCTTATAAAGGTGATATGTCAACTCCTGAGCAACAGGTTCAGTCTATCGATTGGGCTTTCAAGCAGAATGAAGATAAGAACAGTCCACTTTATAAGAAGATAAACACTAAGGCTGTTTGTGCTTCGGGCATGTCATGCGGTGGCCTTCAGACTCTTTATAATTGTGGTGACAAGCGTATCACTACATATATGATTTGCAACTCCGGTCTCTTCGTTAATCCTATGGGAGCCATTCCTGGAATGCCAATGCCAACAAAGGATAAGCTCAAGGAGATTCACGGTCCAATCATGTACCTTCTCGGTGGCGAGACTGATATTGCTTACCAGAATGGTATGGACGACTTCAAGCGTATTGAGCATGTACCTGCTGTAGCTGTCAACTTCCCTGTAGGTCATGGTGGCACTTATCGCGAGCAGTTTGGAGGTGAGTTCCGCTTCCCAGCTGTTGCTTGGCTCAACTGGCAACTCAAGGGTGACAAGCAAGCTGCAAAGATGTTCACAGGCAGCAATCCTGAAATCCTCCAACGTAAGGATTGGACAATCGAAAAGAATTCAAAAGTAGAATAGAATTCGTTGAATAATAATAAGAAGCGTCATTTGTTTTTACAAGTGGCGCTTCGTGCTTTATTCCCAGTTAACACATTTGTAAGAAAATGTAACACTATTATAATATAATATGTGGAATATTTCATATCTTTGCACTCAAATTATATAACGAATCATTTTTTACATTATGAAAACAAGACAATCATTTATTTCTTCAATCGTGTTTGTTTTATTTCTTGCCTTGCAAGCATCATCTGTTTCTGCTCAGGAATACAAGAAAAGATGGTGTGCAGACAAGGGAGATGGCACCTTTGTGAACCCTATTTGTAATGGTGATTTTCCAGATTGTGATGTTATCCGAGTGGATAGCATATATTATTTTGTAAGCACTACAATGTACCACTTCCCTGGTGCAACTCTTCTTAAGTCTTACGACCTTGTCAACTGGGAATATTGTGCTAACCCTCTTCTTCAGATTGAAGATAATAATGCCTATAATCTTATTAATGGTGGTTCTCACTATGCTCAAGGTATGTGGGCTTCGTCGCTCAACTATCATGATGGAAAATTCTATATCTACTTCATCAGTTATGGTCGAAGCGGTTATGACAGCGGTAAGAATATCCTTCTGACAGCAACAGATCCTGAAGGCGAATGGAAGATGGAATATTGGCCAGAGCATTATTATGATGCTGGTTGGCTGTTTGATGATGGAGAGAATGGTGATGGTTATGTTTA
>DCIW01000163.1 GCA_002317225.1 Prevotellaceae bacterium UBA1716
CCTCCAATCATGATTGGAATGTTCACGCCCTTCTGTTCGAGCATACGAGCCACACCGACCATCTCTTCGAGCGATGGGGTGATAAGTCCTGAGAGTCCGATAATGTCCACCTTTTCCGCGATTGCTTTCTCCACAATCTCTTCGGTAGGAACCATCACTCCAAGGTCGACAATCTCATAATTGTTGCAAGCAAGGATAACGGAAACGATATTCTTGCCAATGTCGTGCACATCACCTTTCACGGTAGCAAGCAAGACTTTTCCCGCCTTTTTTGCTCCTTCGGTTCGTGCCGCCTCGATGTATGGTTGGAGGATGCCAACGGTCTTCTTCATCGTGCGAGCGGTCTTGACCACTTGAGGAAGGAACATCTTGCCTGAGCCGAAGAGTTCGCCAACGGTATTCATAGCAGTCATGAGCGGACCTTCGATTATCTCCACGGGATTAGGATATTTGTCGAGTGCCTCAAGAACATCTGCCTCAACGTAATCGCCCACTCCCTTGATAAGAGCATACTGCAGTCGCTCTTCAACCGACTTAGTTCGCCAATCATCCTTCTTATTTCCCCCTTCGGGGGTTAGGGGGCCGTTTTTCTCCGCTTTGATGCGGTCGGCTATCTCGATAAGTCGCTCCGTTGCACCTGAATCCGTATTGAGAAGGACATCATCTATTGCCCTCAGTACATCTTCGGGTATCTCACTATAAATCACTTGAGTAGACGGATTGACGATACCGAAGTCCTGTCCTTTCTCAATAGTATGATAAAGGAAAACGGCATGCATCGCCTCACGGATATAATTGTTGCCTCGGAAGGAGAAGGAAAGATTGGACATACCACCCGAAACGTGTGCTCCAGGGAGGTTTTGCTTTATCCATTCGGTTGCACGGATAAAGTCGAGGGCATAATTGTTATGCTCTTCCATACCCGTTGCAACGGCAAGTACGTTAGGGTCGAAAATGATGTCGAGAGGATTGAAACCAACCTTCTCCACGAGTATATCGTATGCTCGTTTGCATATTTCAATCTTGCGCTCAAAGGTAGTTGCCTGACCTTGTTCGTCGAATGCCATAACAACTGTTGCAGCACCCATTCGTTTTATTTCTTGGGCATGAGAGATAAACTTCTCCTCGCCTTCCTTGAGCGAAATAGAATTGACGATGCACTTGCCCTGAACACACTTCATACCAGCACTTATGACTGCCCAATCACTTGAGTCGATCATAACTGGAACCTTCGAGATATCAGGGTCGGACATCATAAGGTTGAGGAACGTAACCATCTCTGCCTTAGCGTCGAGAAGTCCGTCATCCATATTGACATCAAGAACGAGAGCGCCATCTTCCACTTGCTTACGAGCAATGCTCAATGCCTCGTCATAGTTCTTCTCGTTGATAAGACGAAGGAACTTGCGTGAACCTGCCACATTGCATCGCTCACCTACATTGACAAAGCGAACCTCTGGAGTGACTTCAAGGAGTTCAAGTCCGGAAAGAAGCATGTTTGCAGAAGGCGAAACCGGCACATGAGGCTTTTTATAATGCATAATGCATAATTCATGATGCATAATTGGCTGGCGCTTGGCTATCCCTTCTTTCGCTGTCGTAATCCCAGGACTTTCCAAGTCCGCCCCCAATACTAACTCCTCACTCCTAACTAAAGAACCGTATTTCGCAATGAATTCATCTGTAGTTCCACAACATCCACCAATAATGTTTACGAGTCCCTCGTCCACATATTCCTTCACTTGCTCAGCCATGTGTTCTGGAGTCTCATCATAGAGACCGAGCGAGTTTGGAAGACCAGCATTAGGATGGGCAGAAATATAGTATGGTGCCTTATCGGCAAGCAACTTCACGAATTGTTTCAACTGGCGTGCTCCAAATGAGCAATTCAAACCGATGGAGAAGATATCTGCATGCTGAATACTTGCAAGAACCGCTTCAAGAGTCTGACCAGAAAGGGTACGTCCTGCCACATCGCTTACGGTAAACGAAAGCATGATTGGCACACGACGACCTACAACCTTGAACGCTTCTTCTGCAGCATAAAGGGCTGCCTTACAATTAAGTGTATCGAAGATAGTTTCGATTATCAACGCATCTACCCCACCCTCTACAAGTGCCTCCATCTGCTCTTGGAATGCAGAGGACAGTTCGTCGAACGAGAGGGAACGAAGGGCTGGATTGTTTACATCTGGAGATATGCTGAGTGCCTTATTCGAAGGCCCCACATCACCAACAACAAATCGTGGTTTCTCCGGATTCTTCTTCGTATATTCATCTGCTATTTCACGAGCAATACGAGCACCGGCAAGATTAAGTTGACGAACATAATCCTGCACATTATAGTCTGCCATCGAGATGCGTTGGCTTGAGAATGTATTGGTTGTGATGATATCTGCTCCCGCTTCAAGATAGCGACGATGGATATCCTGAATGACATCTGGGCGTGTGAGGTTGAGAATATCATTATTTCCAGCCATCTGCCAAGTGATATCCTTAAACTGTTCGCCCCTAAAATCCTCTTCCTTCAGTTTATACGACTGAATCATAGTGCCCATTGCACCATCAAGAATCAGTATCCTATCCTTAATTATATCCTTTATACCCATTCTATATACCTTTGTTTATCCCAGTAACTCCAATTCCTCCCCCTCGGGGGAGTTAGAGGGGGCCTTAGTTTCTCATTTTCTTTGCCATATCCATCGCTCTCTTATCTTCCTTCTCCTTGAGCGACTGGCGTTTATCATATTCCTTCTTACCACGAGCAAGTGCTATCTGCACCTTAGCCAATCCCTTTTCGTTGATGAACATACGTACAGGAACAATGGTAAAACCAGGTGCTTTTGTATCGGCTTCGAGGTTGCGGAGTTCCTTCTTGTTGAGCAGAAGTTTGCGTTCGCGACGCTCTACATGGTTATTGTACGAACCTTCCATATAAAGAGCCACATACATATTCTTTATCCACAATTCGCCATGGATAAAGTAGCAATAAGTGTCGACAAGAGATGCCTTGCCCTGACGGATACTCTTGATTTCAGTTCCAGTCAGCACAATTCCCGCTGTATATGTATCGATGAACTCAAAATCAAACGAAGCACGCTTGTTCTTGATGTTCACTTTTGGTTGTTTTATATCTTGTTTCTTTGCCATTGTTTAGTACAATTCAATGTTTTCGATGACGAGTTTTGCAATTGCGGGAGTCTCCTTCTCCTGATAATCATCGAGGAAGTCATCTCCATAATCATTAAGTTTTTCGAGTTCCTCATACATCGCCATAAATTCTTCTTCGGTCTTCTCTTTCGCAAATTCCTCCATGTGTGCATGATATTCCTTCTTCACATTGAAGAGAAGTTTCGAGAGCTCTTTACGTTCCCAAAGTTTCTTCAAGGCTATAGGGAATGGCCCTTCAAGCACATAAGGGGCATATCCATTCTCGATGAGTTGGATAAATCCGCCTTCCATCACCTCCTCAAGCACATAGCGATATGCCAGAAGCGTGTGCTGGTGAGCATTCAGACTCATAATATTCTCTGAAGTGAGTCCTCCACCAAGTTCTTGAAGATAATAGTCGGTCACGAACATCACAAACTCTGCCGCAGACATTTGTCCGTATGCTTCGATTGCTCGTTCTTTATTGATATGTATTTCTGTCATAATCTATTGTTTAGCATGCAAAGATACGGTTTTTCTTTCATATTGCACAATAGTATAGGTCGATTTGAGAATATTATTCTAAAAAATGTATGTTTTGTTTATTATTTTTACATATATATTTGGAAATATACAAACAACACACTATATTTGCGTCATATTTTATAAACCTATCTAACTATAAAAATTATGAAAAAGCTTTTTATCTCTTTTGCTGCAACTATCATTGCATTCTTTGCAGCTACAAATGCTAATGCTTACGAATTTGATGGTATCGACCTTAATGCTCCTCAGCAGCAAGTTACTCGTGAAATCTCAGTAAAGGGTTATACTTGGAATCAGGAAAAGCAATGTCTCGTGGGCAATTGCCAAGGTACTGAAATCGCCCTCAGTCTCAATCTTTATGATGTAACTGAAAGTGGTCATGTCGGACAACTCATCGTTGATGTGCCTTTGAAGGGTGACGAGGCTATCAAGTCTGCCACCATTATCTTCAACGTCATCTACCACAAGATTGCTTCTACCGCAACGGCAATAACTTACTCTGTGGCAAACGATGGCACAACAATGGTTCTCTCAAAGACCGACACAGGTATCAAACTAACTTATAACACCCCTTATTACAAGGCTAAGAAATAACAGACGGATAAATTCGGAAATACTACTGTCGGGTAAACATACATAAAGGACTCAATCTGAATATTATTCCAATAGGCAATACTCCTTTTTATAAAAAAATATTTTTTTTGCACAAAATGGCAAACATCCTACCAAAACGGAGTTAACGTCCTGATATTCAATATAAATATATTGGTAGGATGTTGCTCAAACATCCTACCAACATCCTACCAACATCCTACCACTCCCACCAGAGGAAAGTGAGGCTATTTGATGTATCGGAAATATATTATCTATTGGAAGACATACACATTAGTAATGAAAGACAAAGTCCGTCTGCACGAACATCGATGTCCGTGCAGACGGACAAGTCTTTTCATTAGGGTGTCTTCGTTACCACCACTGCATCAATACTCTCAAGTAAGCAACCAATTCAGCAGCCATCTTCTGATGCTGCCAATAACTTGGATGCCAGTCAGCTCCATATTTGAGCGAACCATCATGAGGAACGAAGTCGAACTGATAGATTTCCTTCTCACCACCCTTCTTGATTTCTGCAACAGCAGCATCCATGGCTGACTTTGCCGCAGCAAGTTGGTCGCCGGTCATCATACTTCCACAAAGAAGCACAATCTTTGCATTCGGATTGTGAGTGCGAACCTGCTTTACAAGATTGACATAACCCTTCTTCAAGAGTTCAGGATCGGCACCTGTGGTACTTGTATCATTTGTTCCAAGATTGATACAAACAACCTGTGGCTGGAAGCGTGAAAAATCCCAATCTTCGCTCTTGTCGTAAAGGAGTGTGTGAGTATATTCTGTATTCATATTCACATTGTCTCCTGTACGAGGTCCATTATATCCACGATACACACCAATACCGGAACGAGCTGTAGCATAATGAATTGCTCCAAGGTCGCGAGCTGCCTGAGCGGCGTATGTATAATAATGGTTTGAAGTCTCATCAGAGAAATGCTGATTCTCACCGATTGCCTCATTTCCATATCCACAAGTGATGGAATTACCAACGAACTCAATTTTACGTTCTGGAATAGCAGGAGCATCAGTCAATGTTCGACCTTTGTCAACTACAAATCCTCTGAACTCAGGTCGACGGTCATATCCTTCATTTACATACATGATAGCAGCCTGATGGTTTCCTTCCGGAAGTGCAGCGGCAAGCGTCACAAGGGAGTCACGCATATTGTTGAATCCAACCTTGAATGCCTCACAACCATCAATTGATGCCATAAAGTAACCACTATTTGGTTTTGCTATCATCTTGAGCGATGTGCCAGTAAAACCTGTACGAATCTGCACTCCAGGGAATGTGAAAAGTGGAGCCTCCGGATTCTTCATCGACACACGACCGATATATTGGATATGGGAATCGGTTGGTTTGATGACTGTACCTCTTGGCTGAAGTGTCTGAGCATTTGCCGAGAAGGCAGCCATTGATAATGCTAATATTGCTAATTGTCTTTTCATATTATATGTTTGTTTGATTAGTTGTGCAAAGATAGTGATTTTAATTCATAATGCATTACTCACAAATCATAATTGACAAAGAAGTATTATAATTAGCAAAAAAATACTGTCATTCAGTAACAAACCGAATGACAGTACATTATTATTCTTTCTCTCCAGAGATTACCCTCGCCCTATAGGGAGAGGGATGGGGAGAGGGTCTTCTTTATTTTCCGTAGATTAAAGTGCACCTGCGATCAAAATCAACACGAGAAGACCGAGGATAGCGTAAAGCTCAGGGAACACGGCAAGCACCATTGTTGTACCGAAAGCATTGTGACCGCCACCGATAGCAGAAATACCGTTAGCACAAACCTTTGCCTGACGAATTGCTGAGAAGAGAGCTACAGCACCAAGAGCAAGACCAGCACCGAAGATAGCTGATGCCTTGAAAATGTCGATATCAGCACTTACGATTGGGTTGAGGATGAAGAATCCTACGAAACCATAAAGACCCTGTGATGATGGGAGGGCTGAAAGACCGATGTAAGAACCTGACGCTGATGGGTTCTTCTTAAATGCGCCGATAGCTGCATTACCACAAATTGTTACGCCATAAGCGGAACCGATACCAGAAAGACCTACTGCGAGGGCAATTCCGAGATAAGCCAAAACGATTGGACTCATAATTTTAATTAATTGTTTTTAATGACCACACTTCAACCACCCATGAGAAGGGCTTAACGCGGTATAGAAGGAGTCGGGTTTATTATAAATGAATTTAAATTTTTAATTTTTAACTTCCTGAAAAGGAGTATATTCCTTACCGTTACCGTCAAACTCAGCATTCTTGAAGTACTCGACAAATGTGAGTCGCATAGGGTGAACGAATGAAGAAATCATACAGAGACCAAAGTTGATTCCATGTCCGAAGAGAAGGATAAGAAGCATCACAACTTCATGGAAAACTGGTATGTTAGGACTCATATCCATTGCAAGACTATTGAATACAGAACCAAGTACACCACCTGTCAAACCGAGTGCGAAGAGACGGATATATGAAAGGAGGTCACCAAGAAGTCCGGTTGACATTCCGTAAGTTGCCCAAAGTCCGGAACCGAGGTTCATACCAACACCAAGCATCTTCTTCAAACTGCCTTCCTTTGCGTAAGCAGCAGGGTTGTTGAGAAAATAGATGCCGAATGCGGCTACGGCAATGAGTGCATAGAGAATGTACTGAAGGAAGGAAGGAATTACAACTCCGAATGCAGGAAGACCGAAAAGGATTACGGCACTCACGAGTGCAAGTACCCAAGAGAACTTACCTACTCCATAGATGAATCCATAGTTCTTAACAGCCTTACAACCAGCCATCGTCATACCGATAAGTACCTGTATGAGACCGATAATCACAGAGATAACCATCATCGGACTGTAACCGAAGAAGTGCTCCTTCATCGAGTCGTTGATGAAGTATGGTTGGATTGGTTTCATGAATGCCCAATCTACTTCTGCAAGGTTTATACCGAAGAATGTACCTGTGATGAAACCGCAAATACATGTCATGCCACCAAGCAAAGCACCAAGCATTCCGTATGACTTTAGGTCTGGCTTCTTGAACATAATGAGCAATGAAATTGCCGTGATGATAAGACCATAACCAAGGTCGCCCATACAGAGTCCGAAGAACAACATGAAGAATGGTGCGAAGAGTGGCAATGGGTCGATATCATGATAGTTTGGCAATGAATACATGCGCAAGATTGGTTCGAACAATGAAGAGAACTTATTGTTCTTAATCTTGATTGGCACATCATCATCAAAGTCAGGATCAGCAATTTCATAACAGATGCCTGCCTTTTCAAGATAGTCAACAATCTGTGGAGCGTTTTCTTCAAGACTCCATCCAATCATCAACTTCACTTGGTCGCCAGCAATGCTCTCGTTGCTCAAGTGAACCTTTGAGAGTGCGATGTCATTCTCTGCCTCTACTTGACCTGCAAGGATTGAAGCACGACTTTCCGCATTGATGCGAAGAAGATTCTCGCGAACTTCAAGAAGTTGTTCATTGAGACTCTTAATCTTCACACTCATCTCAGAAAGTGACTCTTCAGGTAGATATATTCGCTCTGCCGTGATGTCAGGATCACCCTCTTTGGAGAATGCTACGAAATATGTCTTCTTGTTGAGTTCGTTTACAGCTGTAGCAAAGAACTTCTCCGCCCACTCAGCCTTATACTGCTTTGTGCCAACACTATAGAAGTAAGGAACATAACCTGATTTCTCAAGTTCATGGATTGTTTCCCAAGAGAATTCTCCCCAAGGTTCCATAAGGTTATAGTCCTTCTCTACTGCATCAAGTTGGTGCTTGATATCATTCTCTGCAGCAACAAGTTTTTCAACCTGTTCTACGAGACTAACACCTTCTTTTGCATTAGCAGGTTTTGCGGTGTACTGATTCTTAGGAGTATAGCTTTCTTGTGCGAAGTCGAGAGCCTTGATTGCCTGCTTGTAGCGGTCAGCAAGTGAGAGGGCTGATGTGAGCTCGTCGCTTGTTGCTCCCTGCTGAAGCATATCTACATGGATAGCACCAAGTTCGCGGATGTCGCTGATAAACTTGTCATATTCCTTATTGGTAACAAGGAATGTGAGTTTCTTCATTTTCAGAATCATACGGCTTCCTCCTTTCCTTCTTCTGATGCCTCTCCTGCTGCAAGTTCCGCTTCTTTGCGTGCTCTTGCCTCCTGAAGTGACTTCAAAATCTTTTGTGAAGACTTAGAGAGGTTCTCTTCGTCTTCCATGAATCGCTTAATCTTACGCACTGCCTCCTGGAAACCAGGTATCTGAACCTTCTCGAAGAGGTTAACCTTCTGAGTGGTCTTCTTGCGTGCGTGGTCGAGAAGTGAGAGTTTTGCGAGAACAAATTCTCGCTCAACTGCAGTCTTTGCAAGTCCTTGTAGCAGATTGATACCATCAAAGTACCACTTTGGAGCAGAGAACAAGCCAAACTTCTTGGTTTCGAGCTCAATATTATTAAGTACAGGCACGCG
>DCIW01000033.1:0-233 GCA_002317225.1 Prevotellaceae bacterium UBA1716
TCGTCCCACAGAAAATCTTCTTTTGAAGGATAGTCTGGCCAAATCTCTTCGATAGATTCGTAGACATCACCTTCGTCTTCGATTTCTTCGAGATTCTCAATTACTTCGAGTGGAGCTCCGGAACGAGTTGCGTAGTCGATAAGTTCTTCTTTTGTTGCAGGCCATGGAGCATCTTCGAGCTTTGTGGCCAATTCAAGTGTCCAATACATGTTATAAGCCCCCCAACCCCCAAA
>DCIW01000033.1:356-3731 GCA_002317225.1 Prevotellaceae bacterium UBA1716
CTTTGGGGGGTAGGGGGCCTTAAAAAGCGTGCAAAGGTATTGTTTATTTTTCTCTTCTCCAAATAATTTCGGGATGATTTTCATCGAAATTAAGTTTTCTTGACAAAATAAAGAGATAATCGCTAAGTCGGTTGACATAAGCAGTCACATTTTCGTCCACTTCGGCTCCACATTCGATGAGTCGAAGGATACAGCGTTCAGCTCTACGACACACGCAACGGCAAACATGGGCAACGGCGGCACCACGTGTTCCACCAGGAAGAATGAAGAGTTTGATGGGTGGGAGGAGCGAGTCGATTCGGTCTATTTCCTGTTCGATTGCTTGCACCATTTCAGGAGTAACGATGTTGCCTGTACGCACTTCGCGCTGAGAGTTGTCGGTAGCGAGATAACCGCCTACAACGAAGAGCTTTCCCTGCACGTCGGTAAGGAATTCTGCATCGGCAGAATCGGTGCAGTAAGTGATGAGTACGCCAATCTGCGAATTGAGCTCATCAACTGTGCCGTAGCTTTCAAGGCGATCGCAGCATTTGCTTACGCGCTGGCCACCAACAAGGGATGTCTGCCCTCGGTCGCCTGTCTTAGTATATATTTTCATAATATGTAGTTTTGTTTTATGCGTTTAGGATCAAAAGAGATAACTCCACGCTTCATAAGGTCGAAGGTGACTGTTGCCCTTGAGTCTGCAAGTACACGACTCCACACTTCTGCATTTACTCCATCTATATTTTCAAGTACAAGTATAGTTTCTGGGCATGCAGTACTTGCAACTTTTTCGTATTCGTTTAAGGCAGAATCTGAAAGCACAACAAGATCTGAACCGAAACGATTCTTGATTCGCCAAAGTTGACGTTCAGTTTCCGTTTTCAATTGTTGTTCCTCATAAGCATAGTAGTGCAGTTTCTCGAAAAAGACATCCCTAACAAGTTCGTATGCCCATGGAGAATGCACCCCAAATCCTAATCTGTGGCGGAGTCGCTGTGGGTAGGTGAGTATAATATATAATGTACGCGCGAAGTTCATAATCTCTGATTTCGGCCCCAAAATTACATAAAATCATTGGGAATGGCAAGTATTTGAGCACTTTCTGTTTGATTATGCTTGAAATACAGCAAACATTTAGTATCTTTGAACCGAAAATAAACCAATAACTTATAATATGAAAAAACTTTCGACTCTATTTTTCACTCTGTTGTTGCTTGTTTCATACAATGCAATGAATGCCCAGACACCTACAGGTTCGGACTACCTGAAAGCATACAAGAAGGCCGGTTGCACTATCCCTTTTGATGTGAATGCAGAAGGGCAATCATTCCTTATCAAGTGGGGTATGGATGTGGCGTGGGATTGGACATGGAACATAACGCGAGGTGTGAACTACTACGAAAAAGGCAAGTTTGAGACTGGACGTATTTCTTTCCAGCCAAACGACCTCGTCACTGATAATGGCGATGGTACATACACCCTTTCTTCAAGACAACAGAGCAAACTGAAGACACGAATCAACCATATCAAGGCTACAGGAGTGACTGAGGTGAACATCAACTGCGACCATGAAGCGCTCTTCAAGAATGGTAGCAACGACGACTTTACAGGTCGAAACAACTATCAAGGCAAACCGGAAGAATGGTACAAGCTCATCAAGGCAAGTGTGCAGTATGCCCAGAAGCAAGGAATGAAGGTGGTCAGCATTTCGCCTTTCAACGAGCCTGATTATGGTTGGCAGCAATTCACTAATGGTTCGGAAGGATGTAGCGAGAGCGTGCAGAAGAATTATGGAATGAAGGAGTTCTTGGAAATCTGCAAACTCATAAAAGCCGATCCTTTCTTTGACGGCATTCGCATTTGCGGTGGAAACACTCTCAACAACGACCGTGCAAAGCCTTGGTACGACTACTTGAAGGACTATCTCGACGAGGGCAATACACACCAGTTGGCTGGCTCATTCGATAATTATGCCAAATTCTTCACTCAAGTTAAGGCAGATGGTAAGGTGGCATCAGCAGATGAGTTGCACAATGTAGGCGAGGCCATAGTAGGTGTAAACTATGGTATGGAAATCGGTATTTGGTGGGGTTTTGACTCAAGAGCCCGTGGGCAATTTATGCACGACTCAAATGAGGGAGTAAGACTTGGATATGGTGAAAACCGTTCGGCTTGGACTGATGGTGCTGTGTATCGAAACAACGAGACTGGCGAGGTGCATGGTTATCTTGGTTCGTCTGAACGACAGGCAAGCACTTCAAGTTTCCAATTCGTTAGCACCACTCGTGATGTTTATTTCAATGGAGAAGGCCCTACTCGTAATATCGTCTATGATATTCCGGGTGGTACAGGTTATCAGAAAGGACAAATCAATGCTGAGAGGGTGTTTGACATCACATGGGGCGAGGATGTTGCTCCAGGTGTGATTGATGGAACTTATCAGATTATGAATCTCAGTCAGAAGAAAATGCTCACTTGGAAGGGCACAGATAATGTACAGACAGCCTCACGACTCACTTCAGGCACTACCCAGCAATGGAAGGTGTACCCAAGCTATACCGATGGAGACATTTCATTCTGGTTTATCGACAATGTTGCGACTTCATCTACTAAGGTAAATCTCAACGTTCGCGACAACAATCTTGAAGCTAACGCCGGAGTAATTTGTTGGGATGCAAATCATGGAGCAGTGGAGCAGTGGTACCTTAAATATGTGAAGGATGGTTACTACTATATCATCAGTCGATTGAGCAACAAATATCTCTATGCGGGCAGTTCGGTGAGCCTTCAGAATCCTCCAACAGAAAATACTACTAATATAGAACATAACAAATACTTGTGGCGTTTCCAACCAATCGATGCAAGAGCAGATGTCAATCCTCCTGTTGCCCCATCTGCACTTACAGCAAAGCTGAGAGCGGGTTCTATCGAACTCAGTTGGAATGCTTCAGAAGCAACAACTACCCAAGACGGTGCAACAAACTATATCATCCTTCGTGCAGAAGCAGTTGGTGAAGGCGAAACTCCCGAATGGAACACTATCGGTCGCATTGGTGCAGAGACATCATTCTTGGACAATACTGCTATTGCTGGCAAGAACTATATATATAAGGTAAGAGGCGTGGATTATGCCGGTAACCGAAGTGCTGCTTGCGAACCTATCAAAGCAAGTGTGATGAACGAGCAGAGATTGCTTTGCCAACTTCAGATGGACGACTCGCTTGCAGACAATACAGCAAACAGATTTGACCTCAAGTTCTACGGAACAGAGAAGTACAGCAATACGGCAGCAATGAAGAAATCGGGTGATGCTTCGCTCAGTTTCGATGGTTCTTCATACGGAATGCTCCCTTATGCTGTTGCCGACCAAGACGAGATGACTATCTCTGC
>DCIW01000033.1:3795-8991 GCA_002317225.1 Prevotellaceae bacterium UBA1716
GTAACGACGAAACTCATTACATGTTCTTTACTCCAAGCAATGGTAGCGAGATGCGTTTCGTAATGAAAAACGGTGGTGAAGAACAAATTCTCACAAACGGTAAGAAACTCAGTACCATTACCAGCTGGAAGCACGTTGCCATCACTCTCAAGCCAATCGAAGGTGAAAAGGTTCGAGCAACACTTTATGTAGACGGTGATGTTATGGCACAATCCGACGACTTTACCATCAAGCCTTCAGACATCAAACCTTCACTTTGCTATATCGGTCGTTCAATGTTCAGCGACGACCCAATGTTCAAAGGTTATATCGACGACTTCCGCATCTATAATTACGCACTCAATGCAGAAGAGGTTGCTGCTGTCATCAACGACACAGAGGCAATTTCAAAGGATGTAAACGACGATTACACAGAGGTTAATCCTACAAGTATTTCCACAATTAAAAACGCCTCTTCAAAGAAAGGCATCTACGACCTCAGTGGTAGAAAGATAAGCAAACCTAATAAGGGCATGTATATTGAAGATGGAATGATTAAGAGATAATAAAGACTATATTCTTCGCTACGATAACGAAGTACGAAAACGAAAAACTGCCACCCACGTATGGATGGCAGTTTTTTATTGTATCAATTATTGATTTTCTATTATTAGAAAGCACCAACGATGATAGCACAACGGTTCTTGTCATTTTCAGAGTAAGGCTGAACCTTATCACCGAATGAGTTAGCAGTCATCTGAGACTCAGGAACACCCTTCTTCTTGAGGATATTGTAAACAGCCTCTGCACGCTTCTGAGCATAACCTACGTTGAGAGTTGGGTTACCAGTGCCCTTATCTGCATAACCTGAAATAGTGATCTTGCCCTCTGGATACTTCTTAGCCCATGCAACAACCTTATTGATAATTGGATCTGGGTTAGGATCGTTCTCACGAATTTCGTAGAAGATAACTTCCTTGAGTGGCTCCTTAACAACAACAGGCTCTGGTTCTGGATCCTTAACTGGTTCTACAACCTTAACAGGCTCTGGTTCTGGAGTTACGGCAACAGGCTCTGGAGCATGCTTGCAAGGCTTCTTGAAACCGAACTTGTAAGTAAGAGAAAGTTGAGCAGTGAGCATCCAGTCGTCTGCATTGTTGTACTTAGAGTTGAAACGGTCGTCGAGAGAGTTAACGTCTGCCTCGATACCTACTGAGAGGTTCTTGCATACGTTGTAGTCGAGGAGAAGACCAGCACGGATATTGTGCGAGAGGAGGCTCTTGCGAGGTGTCTGGTTAGGACCCCAAGCGTTGCTGATATCGTTTGCAACTGGCCAAAGAGCAGTCACGTCCTCAAACTCCTTGTTGTTCCATGCATAACTGAGACCTATACCACCAACGAGATAGAGGTTGAGTGGACGGTAAACATTCTTTGAGAAGATGTTGAACACGTTTACGAGGATGTCAGCATCTGAAGTGATATAGTTGTAAGAATACTTTATTGGCGAACCGATAACGCTCCAGTTGTAAGCATTTGAAGCGATGTGCTGGCCTGCGATGATCTGATCTGTTGGACCTGTCATTGAGTCGAACGCACCAGTTGTCTTGTAACCATTAAAGTGGAGGCGTGCACCGATGATTGGAGTGAACATACGACCAACGCCCAAGCTGAATGTTGGAGCAAGATGCTTTGATGTAGCGACATCAGTGAAAACGGAGTTAATACCACCCTGAGCCTGGATGAACCAATATGGATATGGCTTATATCCAAGCTGCTCAGCCTCGCATGAAGAACCACAGCACTGTGCCTTCATTGTTACGCTGCAAAGACAAGCAATTGCAGCAAGAATGAGAGTTTTAGTTAAACGCATAGATTTCTTTATTTTTATATGTTTATTCAATTCTATTTTATTCCTATTATTAATAATGTGGCAAATTTAACTATTTTTTATTGAATCATAATAAAGATTATCAAAAAAAGTTGTATTTTTGCAAAAGAAATATCGAAAAACTACTATTACATCTATTATTTTATAACTAACATTTACTAATAACCAAACTTTATGAAGAAATTATTACTTCTTGCTGCACTTGCGGTTTCCACATTTGTTGAGGCCCAAGTGACTCCTAAAGTCAAGCCTGAAACATTGGATTCGGACAAAGAGTATGTCCTTGTCAACAAAGCTCAGAAACCTACTCAGTACATGAGCAGAACATCGTGGGATGGTGCTCTTTACTTTTTGGGAGAGACAGACTCCAATTATGCAAAACACGTTATGTCTCCATGGAAAAATGAGGATGGCACTTGGTGTTTCACAAGAGTTCAAAGCAATGGAAGTGAAGAAGAAGGTTACTGTGATGCTATTCTCGAATATCTTTGTGTGAATGCAGGTTCGGACAATGTGAATTTCAACCCTAACAACCCTACCTCATGGAAGGTAACAGAAAGTTCATACCTTGGATTCTACCAGCTTGAAGCTGCAGAAGGCTTTGGCAACATGAATTGCGAAGGACTTAAGATGCACCTCAACTCAGGTTATCAGTATGTGGTCATTTCCGAACCTACAAACTCTTGGTACCCTGACTTTGCAGGCGGTGTAACTCAAGATTATAACGAATCCACAGGAGAGGAAGTCACAACTATCAACGACTCAACTTCTTTCAATTGGGGATTCGTTCAGGTTGAGAACATTCCTGCTTATTACCTCGACCTCAAGGTCGTATCTGCAATAAATGACCTCTATTACAACTATTGTATTATTGAAGATTATGCAGCAGGTTTCACAAAGACTTACAATGCTTGTGCTGACATGTATAACTCTACATCTTACAACGAAGACGATGTAGAAGTTATCACAGCAATGGCAGAAGCAAAGGTTGCACTTTATAATGAGATTGAATCTGCAAAAGTTACTAACGAAACAGATGATGCTGTTCTTGCGGCAGCAATCAATAACGCACTCACAACCTTCAATAACGCAACTGCTACAGCAGAATTAGAGTCTGCTCTCACTGCCCTTCAGGATGCAGTTTCAAGTTACTTGATGGGTAGTGGTGATGTTACTTCTCTCGGTAAGAACATGTCGTTCGAAGACCTCTCTGCTCAGGGCGGTTCACAGACATCAAGCGTAGCAGGTGCTCCAACTGGTTGGAACGTATATATCAATGGCAAGCAAGTAGTTACAGCCGACGAAGTTAAGTCTGCAGGCGTTAACGCATGGCATGGCGTGAACAACGATTGTAATGGTGATATCAAGGATGGAGAAATGGGATTCGGTCTCTGGACAAGTGGTGTTCCTGAGTACGAGATTTCTCAGACTATCGAAGGTCTTGACAATGGCACTTATGAGATTACTGCAGGTCTTATGGCTGGTAGCAATGGCAGTGGCAGCCGTCTCACAACTCAGCGTATCTTCGGTAACCTCAACTCAACTTATTATGCTTCAAACGAAGATTACAACGAAGCAAAACTTGATAAGTCCGAGGTTTATGACTTTGCTTGCAACGAAATTCTCACTACAGACACTCAGTTGATGCCTGTAACGGTTAAGGCATTTGTTTATGATGGTACACTCACATTCGGTGTTCGCACAAATGGTGATATCACTGCAGCAAACCGTACTTCAACTAATGGTGCAGGTGGTGACGGTTGGTTCAAAACTGATAACTATAAGATTATTAAGAAAGGTTACATTGCAGAAGATGCGATTGAGATTTACAACCACTATGCAGAAACCATCTCATTATATGATGGAGAAAAGATGGCAACTTCTGTTCAGGAGCAACTCGACGATCTCAACATCGGCGGAATTGACACAAGCAGTCCACAGGAAGATATCATCAATGCAATTCTTGGCATCAAGGACTTTGTAGGCGTTGTTGAGTCTTCGGTTAATGCTTACGAAAAACTTCTCAATGCAATCGAAGAACATTATGGTTATGTTGAGCAGTACTCACAGAAGACAGGTATCGGCGAATATGCGGATGCTGTTGGCGAAGCAGAAGAAGCTTATTATGACGGTCTTATGAATACTGAGGCAGAAATCGATTCTATCATCAGCCACCTCAATGATGCTCTTCAAGAGTGCATCCAAAGTGATGATATCGAAGAAGGTGCTGACCTTACTGAATACATCAAGAACCCATCATTCGAAGACCTTTCAAACCAGAACAACAATAATTCAAATGGTGTAGAAAATGCTCCTAAGGGTTGGAATCTTTATGTTGAAGGCGTAGAGTGTCAGAAGGTTGCAGGTGCTGGTTGGGCAGCAATCAATAGTGGTGATAACCTCGACATTGTAAACACTCAAGGCGAATCTGTAACAGTTCAGTATACTGATGGCGAACATCTTTGGGGTGTTTGGAGTGGTTCAATTCCAGAACTCGAACTCTCACAGACTATCACTGGTCTTCCAGCAGGTACTTATACTCTTTCTGCAGATGTCGTTGTTCAGAACGACTGGGCAGGTATGAACCTCACAACTCAGCGTCTTTTTGCTAACGACTACGTAACTATGTTTGGTGCAGCAGAAGATTATATCCAAAACAATGACCCAGAACTTGCTAATGCATTCCCTGAGGATGTACTCGTTGCAGCAGCAATCGACGCACAGGTTCCAGATGCTGAAGTTAAGCACCTTAACTATGCAGGCAATTACTCTTACGAAAATTATGGTGCTTCAGGTGCTCCTTACACAACTATTGTAGTATTCGGTCTTGCTAAGGCAGGTGATGTAAAACTTGGTTTCCGCACAAATCGTTTGAGTGCAGTTACTGGTCAGATTGAGAGTCAGGCTTCACTTGGTTGGTTCAAACTTGATAACTTCCGTCTTACTTACGATTCTTACGATGTACCAGCAGGTGCTGATGTAACAGCAGATGCCACAAATGTTGAGAAGGTAAATAATAGCGAGAAGGTCGTTGTCAACTTCTATTCAATCAATGGTACTCGCCTTTCTGCTCCTCAGAAGGGTATCAATATCGTGAAGATGTCAAACGGAACTACAAGTAAGGTATTTGTAAAGTAAACCTTTGCTCAATTCAATAATAATGAGTAACTTTGCACGAAAATTGCAAAGTTACTCTTTTTTATGTACAAAATATTCAAGACACTAAGTGATTTGCTTTCGGGCAAGGCATCAATATTCATTATATTGACTGCAATAATCACTTTCTTCTATCCAAGTCTTTTTGCTTGGGTAAAAGGTGATGTGCAGAC
>DCIW01000267.1 GCA_002317225.1 Prevotellaceae bacterium UBA1716
CCCTTGCTCCAACGCTTACAGAAGTTCCAAATCTCCTTACGGTTATAGTATGAAGGCCAGTGTCCGCCACCATCATACATGAAGCAAACCACCTCATTTCCATCGCTGTTCTTCCAAGTAGTCTTAGTACCCTTATAGTTTCCTTCCTGCGACTGGTAACTAACGGCAGTTGGGTTGCCGCTACCATTGCTCACAGCAATTTCCTTAACATAATCATAAGGTTTGTATTTATCAATAGGGAAGACAGTATCTTGATTTGAATGATGATGGATAAGATTTACCTTAATGCCCTTCTGCTTCAGTTCGGCACTTGGATTCAAGTCGAACTTCACACCACTTGTAGGAGCGAAAGCGGCAATCTTATCTGCAATCTTCTTGATTCCGTTATAGATGAGCATTGAACCCATTGAGAAACCAGACCAGTACACACGATTCTTGTCAATTTGATAACGGGAGTACATTTCATCGATAGTCTGCGAAACAAAGTTGACATCCTTGTCACCACTGATGTCCCATGTGCTGCCATCAGCACGGAGGTAAGCACAGATGAACTTCTCTGTGTCGATAAGTTCATACATCTTGTCGCCATCCTCGCTCTGGTACTCTGGGCTCTGCCCCATACCATGCGTGATAATCATCAGTGGCATATTGTTTTGCCTTTGCGAAGGGGTAAAGACAATCATGTTGCGTTGTTGTCCATTTACGGTGATGGTGATAGATGTTTTATCATACGCCATCATATTTGCCACGATAGCAAACAGGGTTAAGAGAATAAGAAAAGATCGTTTCATCTTGAAAACTGATAGGAAATAAAATTAGTTGTTTGGATAAATGTTACAGTCTTACCACAAAGAATAATCAGTTCTAATACCAAAAATAGATTATGATTCGCCTTAAAAAAATAATTACTGATGCAAAGATACTTTGTATTTACCCAATATGACTTTGCTGATGTTACAAATTGTTTTCAATCTGTTATATATTTATTAATAAGGTGTTCGTGTTACATATACAGTGGACAAATGTAACGTATAAGTAAGAATTTAGCATTCATATGGTAGTATTTTTGTTCTGATAGAGGCGATAATGAAAATAAATATGTACATTATTTAAAATAATGATATAATTAATCATGAATTGATATTTTTTTGCTACCTTTGCCATTCGATACAGATTATGTAAGAATATAAGCATAAATTTAAAACCTAAACAATGAAAAAAACAAAATTACTTACTTCGCTTTTCATGGCAATGTTCATGATGGCTGTTTGCCCACAAAGTGTGTTGGCAGACGACGATGCTTTTGCAGTTACTATTAATGGGGAAACCACGACTTATGCAAATGATGCGGCGGCTTTTGCAGCTGCAATGGAAGCAGAATTGGCAACTGTTACTTTGCTCAAAGAATGTACTTTTACAAGCAAATTACAAACGTGGTCACAATATAATTTGGATCTTGTAAAGGGTAATATTACAATCGACCTGAATGGATATACTTTGACTGGAGTATCTACAGGTTGGGATGCTGCAATTGGTGTTAAGGGTGCTAATGTGACTATCGTCGATAAAAGTATTGGACTTGAGGGCTTGATTTCTCATCCGGGAAATGCTCCAATCAGATATGAAAGTGGAAAACTCACAATTGTGAATGGTAATTTCAAAGGCAAACAATATGGAATTAAGGTAGAGAGCGTCAATCTTGGAGCACCAGGTAAACTTACACTTCTTGGAGGAACTTTCACAGGAGGTACTTCTGCTGTTTATCTTCACAACCCAAATAACTATAAATATGTAGGTATGGATGGTTTGTGTTTTATGGATGTTCAAAATGATACTAAGGTATCTGTTCCAACAGATTGGACAGCGTTGTCATCAAAATCAGTGTCAGTTAAGCTTGAGAATCCATTCACTCTCAAATTCAACACAGAAGGTTATGCTACATACTCTGCCGAACTTGACATGATAGTAACTTCTCCTGATGTAAAAGCTTATAAGGCTACTGTTGTAGGTGAAGATATTGTCATTAACGAACTTGATGGATATATCCCAGCGGGCAATGGTGCGTTGCTCTATGGTGGCAAGTCGAAGGCTGGTCAGACAATTGAGTTTGCTCCTGCTTATGGCGTTTCTGCAGCTGATATGTCAGGCAACGATCTTCTTCCAACAACACAGGCTGATGGTTCGCTTGTAGAGAAGCCTGCTAACGATGTTGTTTATGCTCTTGGTCCACAGAATGAGTTCTTGGAGTACACAGCAAGTGCATTCATCCACAATCGCGCTTACTTGACTCTCCCTGCAGCTGTTGATTCTAAGGCGATGAAGTTTGTCTTCGCTGAAGAGACTGCCATCAAGTCGGTTGCTGCAGATAAGTCTGCTAATGTTAGCAAGTTTATCGAAAATGGCAAACTCGTCATCATGAAGAATGGTGTGAAGTATAATGTGATGGGAGTTCACTCTTTCTAAAACTAATAAAATCAAAAACTCATAAATCAATAATCTCAATAAACTTATGAAAAAGCAATTAGTTTCTCCTCTTGTAAAGATAGTCAAGATGGAAGCGAGATGCATCATCGCAACAAGCGAATCAACTCCTGCCCCTTCCGTAAGCATAGGTCGAGGCACTACAGAAACCATGTATTCAAAATCGATGGGTTCTGTCCATTTCGACTAATCTTTCTGCTCTGCAAACAATTAACCCGGCCTCAACTAATGTTAAGGTCGGGTTTCCTTTTATATGTTAATGTTATTACTAACAACAAGGCCCTCGCACTACTAATGTGTTGTCCCTCTCACTACTAGTGTGTCGTCCTTCTCACTACTAGTGTGTCGTCCTTCTCACTACTAGTGTGTTGTCTCTCACACTATAGGTACTTTTGCCTTTTCTTCATTTCTTCACACATAGCACATCCGTCACCACCTCTGCAACTGCTACAGGGGTGGCCATCATTCTTCCTGAGGGTGCGGATAGCATACCAAACGCCGAGAAGGATGAGAGAGAGGACAAGGATTGATGCTAAGTTCATAAGACAGTGAGAATAAGTTTTACTGCATACGCACACACCCACGCGACGGCACATTGGAGAACTACCACGAATGCTGCCCATTTGCCACCCAATTCTCTTCTGATAGAAGCAATTGCAGCAACACAAGGGGTGTAGAGGAGGCAGAATACGAGGAGGGTGTAGCAAGTAACGGTGGTGAGCATTCCGTTGAGAACTGATGTGTCAGGAATGAGGACTCCAAGTGTGGAGATAACACTCTCTTTTGCCATGAAACCAGACACAAGGGCTGTTACCCAACGCCAATCGCCAAGTCCGAGTGGTGCAAAAAGTGGTGCGAGAAGACCCGCTATGCTTGCGAGCATACTATCAGAAGTGTCTTCTACCATAGTGAGATGCCAATTGAAATGCTGGAAAAACCATATCACGATTGATGCAAGGAAGATTACCGTAAATGCCCTCTGGAGGAAGTCGCGTGCCTTTTCCCACATCAGTTGAAGTGTGTTGCGAGTTCCTGGCATTCGGTAACAAGGCAATTCCATTACAAACGGTACTGCCTCTCCCTTGAAGAGCGAACCCTTGAACAGAAGTGCCATCACAATACCCATGATTATACCTATAAAATATAAAGAACAGATAATCATTCCGCTATTATGAGGGAAGAATGCGGCACAAAAGAATGCGTATATCGGAAGTTTTGCCGTACACGACATGAACGGAGTGAGCATGATGGTGAGTCGGCGGTCGCGTGCAGAAGGCAATGTGCGAGTGGACATAACCGCAGGAACCGAACAACCGAATCCTATCAACATAGGCACAATCGAACGTCCCGAAAGTCCTATCTTACGCAGAATCTTATCCATCACAAAGGCTATTCGTGCCATATAACCCGAGTCTTCGAGCATCGAAAGCCAGAAGAAAAGAAGTACGATGAGTGGCATGAAACTAAGTACCGAACCAACTCCTCCACACACTCCATCAATCACGAGCGAATGAACTACTTCGTTGACATTGAGGTTGGTAAGCAATATATCGAGTTCGTTTGTGCACCAATCTATTCCATCCTCAAAGGCAGACTGAATCCAATCACCTACCGAATTGAAGGTGAACCAGAAGATGAATGCCATAATAAGAATGAACGATGGAATGGCAGTGTACTTGCCTGTCAGTACTTTATCTATCGCGTTGCTTCGGCGCTGTTCCTTGCTTTCGTGAGGTTTTACGACTGTCTTCTCGCAGAGTCGCTGGATGAACGAGAATCGCATGTCTGCCATTGCTGCAGCACGATCAAGTCCGCGTTCTTCTTCCATCTGACGTATGATATGCTCGATGGTCTTCTGCTCGTTGATGTCGAGACGGAGTGCTTCCATCGTGAGATGGTCGCCTTCCACAAGTTTTGATGCAGCGAAACGGACAGGGATATTTGCTCGCTTTGCATGATCCTCAATAAAGTGCATGATGGAGTGGAGGCAGCGGTGTACTGCACCTCCGTGTTCTTCAGGGCCGCAGAAGTCCTGATGATGAGGTGCTTCCTGATGTCGAGCCACGTGGAGTGCGTGTTCGATAAGTTCGCCTACTCCTTCGTTCTTTGCAGCAGAAATAGGAATGACCGGAATACCGAGCATACGTTCCATCGCATTGACACGGATTGTGCCTCCGTTTCCTTCCACCTCGTCCATCATATTGAGGGCAAGCACCATAGGGATACCGAGTTCCATAAGTTGCATCGTGAGGTAGAGGTTGCGCTCTATATTAGTCGTATCTACTATATTGAATATGCCATTTGGATGCTCATCAAGGATAAACTGACGAGACACTATCTCTTCTGCGGTATAAGGCGAAAGGGAGTAAATGCCAGGGAGGTCGGTTATTTCTGTTTCAGGATGCCCTTTGATAGAACCCGACTTGCGGTCAACGGTTACACCAGGAAAGTTGCCAACGTGCTGGTTTGCACCAGTAAGTTGGTTGAAGAGGGTGGTCTTGCCGCAGTTCTGATTGCCTGCAAGAGCAAAGGTGAGATTGTTGATTACGGGGTGTGAGTGGTCGTGCTCGTATGTATGTTTACGTTCGCTTTGACGGCGAATCTGGTCTTCGATATGGTAGTGGCCTTCCTCACCAAAACCTGGGTGCGGAATTATTTCATGAGGTTGCTCTACGAACTCCTTCTCAGGAATATCGGTTGTGATAACTATCTTCTGTGCATCCTCAAGACGAAGCGTGAGAAGATAACCATGGATAAGCAACTGCATAGGGTCGCCCATAGGAGCATATTTCATCAGTTTCACGACTGTGCCCGGGATTACTCCCATGTCGAGAAAATGCTGGCGAAGAGCACCTTCACCACCCACTTCAGTTATGCAGGCTGATTGTCCGATATTTAGGTCGCGTAGAGTCATGTTATTTACCATTTAAATATTTACCATTTACCATTTACCATTTGGTAAGAAAGTGGTATTTGATATTTTTGGCAAAGATAGTGTAAAAATCAACAGGTTGTATCATTTGGAGTCAAAAATACCTACTTTTAAGTATTGCTCCTTAACCTCCTTTCGAGCACGGAAAAGGGTCACTTTCACGTCAGATTCGGTGATGGAAAGTATGTCTGCAATCTCCTTGTACGACTTGCCTTCAACATCACGGAGTTGCATCACAGTACGTTGCTTTTCGGGTAGTTTGTTTACTAACTGCTCGATGAGGCTTGTGTTCTCGCTCTTGATGAGTTGTTGGTCGGGAGTGAGTTGGTGCTCATCTTCGTGATCGTGAACTTCTTCGTTGAGCGATATCACATTGTTGGCAGATAGTTTCTTGCGGTCGAGGGCAAGATTGCGTGACATAGTAAGTGCATACGATTCAAGATTCTGGATGTTTGCACCCTCTTGTGTCTGTTTCCATATCTTCACGAGACAATCCTGCACAATGTCTTCCGCCTCTTCGCGATTGAGTGTGATGCGAAGAGCCGTACGGAAGATAATGTTCTTGAGTGGAAGTATGTCTCGCTTGAAATCCATAATGCCCCCCGACCCCCCAAGGGGGCGGCCATCCGGTTGGGGGAGGATAGCTATCTGTTATTTTATTTGAATACTATGCGCCAGCACGCCCCCTTGGGGGGTCGGGGGGCTTACATAATCACAGTTCCATGCTTACCATCAATAGCATCTGCCTTTGTGATAATCACTTCCTTAACACCAGCATTTACTGCATTGAGGGCATTCTCAATCTTAGGAATCATGCCACCGTTGACAGTGCCATCAGCCTTGAGTTGTTCGAAAGTCTCAGCGGTGATGAGAGGAATTACCGAACCTTCATCATCTGGGTCGGTAAGCACTCCTGCATGCTCAAAACTATACATGAGAGTGACATCAAAGTATGGAGCGAGTGCCTTGGCAGTTTCGCTTGCTATAGTATCAGCATTGGTGTTGAGGAGCGAACCCTGACCATCGTGTGTGAGAGGTGCCATGATAGGAACAATACCTTCTTGGATGAGTTTTGCAAGCATCTGTCCATCAGCCTTGTCCACATCTCCCACAAAACCGAAATCAACCATCTGTTCTGTTCCATCATCCATCTTTACCTTCTTGAGTGGACGCTTGTGCGAGAGCATTACATTCATATCAGCACCTGTAAGACCGAGTGCATTGATGCCTATTGCCTGAAGACGAGCAACAATATTCTTGTTTACGAGTCCGCCGTAAACCATAGTCACAACCTTAAGCATCTCTGCATCTGTAACACGACGACCTCCAATCATAGTGCTTTCAATACCGAGTTCGGCAGCAATCTTAGTGGCAGAACGACCACCACCATGCACGAGAACCTTTGCTCCTTCTATAGAAGAGAAGTCTTTGAGGAGTTGGGAGAGTGTGGCTTCGTCCTCAACGA
>DCIW01000088.1 GCA_002317225.1 Prevotellaceae bacterium UBA1716
TCATAGTTCTGATCTTGCCGAACTCATCGCTTTCGAAAATCTGAATGTTTGTATTCATACTTCTTTTTCTTTTTTTTTCTTATAATTCTTATTATTAACTCTTGGCACTCCCCCCATCGTTTGGGCCCTAAACAAAAAAGAAAGCAGCCGAATCAGTTGGTGTCTGATTTCGAGTGCAAAGGTATGGTATTTTTTCTTCTCCTAAAAGCAAAACAAATAAAGACAAATGTTTCGACAAATAAAAACAAATGAAAACAATTGTTTCGACAAATGCCGACATTTTTTTTCCAGCTTTACGCTTAAGAAGATACCATCATTAAACCTTTATTAGGGTTAAGCAATCATCATTCAACTTCTAATAGGGTTAGAGTATAAATCCATTTCTTATTTATCCGGTAAACTTTATCTCCCACAGAGCCACAGAGCTCTCAGAGACCTCCGGTTAGTAATATTTGAGCCCACGGGCTTCGGCACTTCGTGCTACGCAAGGGAGCTCACAGAGCCATCCGGAGAGTTAGTGTGTTACAATGTTACAATGTTACAAGCCTGATTTTCCACCCCCTATATTATATATATATAAGTATATAAGTAGTATAAGTAGTAGTGTAGAAGGTGGGGGGATTATAAAAACTGCTGTAGCGCTGTAGCACTGTAGCGCGATGAACCTTATTTCATCCAAACACTTTTGAGTTTTACTCCGTTGGTGAGGGGAGTCAAGAGGATGCGATGCTCTGTTCTGGAATCATCGGAGGGGAGAGTGATGATGCGTTTGGCATAACCACGCAGAACATTCTGCTTCCATTCCTCAGAACGATCATAAGTTTGGTATTCAATGACTTTAGGAGCATTCCCATCAACCGAAACTGAGAATGCAAGACGATCGCTGTTGATAGGATGATTTGGGAAGAGGCGGAACTGAAGCGTTACGATCTTAGCACCCGATTGAGTCTTGCAAGTGAATTCCATTGGAGTGGAAATCTCACCTCCATTAGAAGTAGCAACCAGTTGCCATTCACTTTTTTCAGGATAAACAGGCAGTTGTGATGCTGAAACCTTCCCGAAAACAGACAAGTTGCGTGGTGAAGCAGACATGATTCCATCCCACTTGCCATCAGCACATACCTTATTATATATATGCGTGAGCGACTGAATGCTATCATAAGCAGTCTCACAACGCTCTGGGCATAAGAACTTGAATGTCATCTGCGCAGCACCTTGAACAGGATACTTCACCATTTCGAAGAAAGCATCCTTACGGTCGAGAGGAACTTCCGAAGAGAGCTTTTCCACCTCATCCGAAAGTGATTCGTAAGCCTTAATACGAGCATCAACATCAGCAAGAGTCCAATCCTCATTAGCCTTATGGATAGTGTTCCAATAAGTCTTGTCCGCTTCTTCGGTTCGTGTACCTCCCATAAACTCTGGTTTGCACTGGTTCATCAATTCAAAATGCTTCTGCATGAGAGATGCAACCTTCTTTCCCAAGTCATCACCAAATTCACGAACAAAGAACTTCTCGTACCAATCATCCTCACTAATACCTTTCCAAGCAATATCCATGAAGAGTTCTGTCTGATATTCAGAAGGTTTGATATCACCTACATTTACCACCCACATCTTCTGAATGCCTCGGCGATAACCTTCCATAAGTTCGTTGGTAATCACCTGAGGAGGCATGGAGTTCAACCAAAGATAATCGTGTGGTCTGCCCCAATAACTGATATGATAATAGAGTCCGTTGCCTCCCTTACGGGCAAGTTCTACAGAATCAGGATAATGGCGAATGTATCCATAATTATCATCAGTCCACATGAGAGTGACATCATCAGGCACTTGAAGTCCACTCTTATAAATATCAAGAACTTCCTTATAAGGAACGAAGACTTGTGGAATTTTAGTAAGAGCATCTTGTGTGATTCCGAGTCTGTACTTCAACATATTTCGCTGATCGTTGATGACCATCTGAAGGTATTTGAGTTTGTCTTCATTAGTCTTAACACCTTGCATAGCACCATCGTGAACTCCTCGCATTCCGAGAGTATAAACCACTTCCTGGTCTTTCACCTCATCAATGCGCTCGCGCCAAAAGTCTTGAACAGCAGGGCGATTTGTAACATAATTATAGTCGCCTTTACCACGTATGCCCCACTCTGCTGCAGGACTCGTAGCCATTGGTTCACAATGACTTCCACCGAGATAAATGCCATATTTCTTTGCCACCTCACGATTGCCCTCGATAGTGTAGAAAGGTTGTGAACATTCGTGCATGGCAGGCCAATAGTAGTTGGCACGAAGACGAAGGAGAAGTTGGAAAATCTTCTCATTCACTTTTGGTCCAATCGCTCCCTTGATGCGACCTTGCTTGAGAGTGAATGCCTCAGGTTCTTGTTTTGTAGCCCAAGGATTCAATCCCCAATCCTCATCATTGATGAATATGCCACGATATGCTACTGCAGGATGCTGCACATTGGAATATCCATCAGGAAGTTGGAATTCGCTAAGAGTATGAGGAGTGCAATCTGCCCAATACTCCCAAGGACTGACTCCCAAGAGTCGGCTAACCTCAAGAATACCATATGCAAGTCCGTGACTATCAGCACCTGTTATGTGTAGTTTTCCATTGTTTACGATTAGCACAAAACCTTCGTGAGGCAATGTAGCATCAATTTCGCAAATAATCTCAGCACCACCCTTTTGCACAATCACCATCTTGCTTCCAAGCACTTTGCCCATGTCCGAAGCAAGCATATCAGCAGCGGTTACTGCTACTGGTTTTATGCCTTCAGGAAGAATCAACTTCACATCAGCACCTCTTTTTATAACAAAGTCTTTAGCGGAAAGACCAAGAAGAAAAGCAGAAAGAATTAATAATGTTACAAATCTTTTCATGACTTTCAAAATTAAGCTTGCAAAGCTTGAATTATTTCACCATCACCTTCTTACCATCTATAATGTAGATTCCATGAGAAGGGGTATCCACTCTGCGACCTGTAAGATCATAATATGCAGATGATTGAGACTTGGCAGATGATGAAGGAACATTGATGTCAGTTGCATCCACCTTCTTATATGTGAATGTCACATTAGCCATAATCTGCTTGTTCTTACCCGCAGAATCAGTTGCAGAATCAACAATGTTCGAATTGTCGAATGTAAGCACAATCTGCTTCTTTGCCTCAAAACCACTTGCTTTAGCAGTAACTGCAGATTGACCAGCAGTACCTCCAGGGAACTTCACGCTTGAAGCGAGTTCGGATGTCTCACTCTCATCCACATAGATTCCTGTGAGATAGATTGAACGATCGGCAGCAGTAGATGAGTTGTTGCTATAACCAGTCACGCTGATTCCCGTAATCACATAACCTTCATTTACCGTAAACACAATCTGATTATTATTGCCTGTACGAATCTTCAAGTAACCATTTGATGATGAAGCAGTAAGTTCACCGTTAGCACCTGCAGAATAACAAGTTCCAGCAACTGTTCCCTTATCAGCAGAAGGAAGTTTGAGTGCTTCTTCACCCGATGTAGCAGGTTCGGCAGGAGATGCTTCAGGTGCATGCGAAGTAGTGCTTGTCTTGTAAGTTGCACCATTGATTCCAAGATACTTATCAAGCTTGTAACCGAGATGTGGAGGTTGGTTGTAAGATGAATTCTGCCAAGCCACACCCATACGATAAACATGATCTTCCATCAAACAAGGCACCTTATACTTAGTCTCTTCGGGAGTTGAATAGATGAGGAGTTTGCAGTTGCTTGCAGAGTAGTCGCTCTCATATTCGAACATGATAAGTTCCTCGCGCCAGTCGCCCAAGATATCTGCTTGCAGACAAGGAGTTGCCTTTGTTGTATTGCAAGTGGATGGCGAACCATAATCAGCAAAATACTGAACATAATCAATGCCCTTAGTCGATGTGTTGTAAGCACGGATGCAAGGCGAACTCTTGCCAGTATTCGAATCATAATGCCCATCGAAAGTCTGATCGTATGGGTCGCCTGTCCAATAAATTCGGAAATTGGTATCTGCCTTCTTTGTCAGGACTGTAGAACCATTTGTGCAAGAGCGAGAATAACTATCTTGACTCGACCAGAACTCAAAACCATCGTTCGAAGGAACAAAGTCTGCAGCAAGTCCACGACCATTATCTTTTTCGCCTGTTGCAGAACAGAGGAGTTTGCCCGTTACAGGATCATGAACATCATAACCATAAGGACTCTCCTCATGAGGCATCATGACATATAGTTTATCATCCGAAGCACTGAGCGGAGCAAGATGGATAGCATCTCCATGTCCAAGTCCTGTGGAAGCGAGACATTCGCCATTATGAGCAACGGTTGCTGAACCAATCACGATTTCATCGCAGAGGTCATTATCCACATCGCCTACCGAAATGCCATGCACTCCTTGACCATAACAAGACTTTCCTGTTCCCGAAGAGAGCACTTTGCCTGCACCATCAACCACCGACCAACTATCAGCACTCAAACTCTTGTGCAACCAACGGGTAGCGAGTTTTGAACCATCCCAATCAACAGCCCAAACATAACAAGCCTTATAATATCCACGTTCGAAAATGGCAGATGGAGCCTCGTTGGTTCCTCCAAGGAATGCCACACAAGCATTGAAACGGTTGCCTCGATTTTGGTTTGTATCGCCCCAACCTGAGTTGTACGAACCACCAGCAGTTGGGAAATCGACCATAGCACGACTTGGCGAATACCAAATAGTATGCATTGCAGCACCAGTCTCTCCATTGAAGACAGTAAGGAACTCCTCGCCTTCGGTAATATTGCCCGCATAACTGCCACTTGTAGCATAGCAAGCCTTCGTGTTATCCACTGCCTTTATCTTCGAATCAGTTGCTGCAGCAGACACATATTTGCCCTTTCCGTCCTTTGAACCAGGAGCAGTTTTGCAAACCATCTCTGCCTTGCCATCTCCATCAAAATCATATACAAGGAATTGGGTGTAATGATTGCCCGAACGGATATTCAAACCGAGATTCACTCTCCAGAGTTGAGTGCCATCCATCTCATAACAATCGATGATGCAAGGTGATGAATAACCCTTTGGAGTACCATTATCACGTTGGTTGTCAGGCATCCACTTCAAGATGAGTTCGTAGTCGCCATCACCATCCACATCACCCACACTGATATCATCTGGGCGATAACGACCAGTTGTTTCACCGCTCTTGATGGCAGAAGGACGAGGAACAGAAATGCTTGTGTACATATTGTTCCAAGCAGTTGCGGATGAAGTTTCAACAGCCGAACCACCAACTACAGTTTCCACCTTATAAGTATCGCCCGAAAGACCTTCCTTATCAAGATAGTTAGTCTTGTCTGAAATGCCTTGAGCAATCACTTTTCCATTTCTGAGCACGTTGAATGTAGTTCCTTCCGCATCGCTTGTCAACGAACGCCACGAGAGGAGTATTCCCGCGCTGCTTTTAACCGCAACAGGAGCACGATTGAGTTTTTCCTTATAATTATTTTGGGCATTAGCCGTAAGGCACATGCCCGAAAGCATCAAAATGCTTAATAGTCTTGTCGAAATCATTTAATAATAATTAATCTATTAGGTTATATATTATATCTTCCCTATATTTTCACAACAGTATCTGTTCCATAAGCCAATTTAAGTCTTCCGCCCTCACGAACTACTTTTCCATTCTTCACAAGATTGTCAAGTGCTGCGAAAAGTGCTTGATCAAGATTTGCTCCGCGACGAGTGAAACCAAGGAGTTTAGCAGTTATGAGAGATGCATTATCTTCAGCAAGAGACACTTGCGAACGAACCGTATCAAGAAGAGCATTCTCAATCTCTACAACAGGAATCTCTGTGATGTCACGCCCCGAACTCTTACGATAGCCCGTGAAGTTGTCTGCATCCTCCTGAGTGAGGAAGATAGTATATGTGCCACGATCAGGAATCTGACAATACTTTGAAATTGCAGCACCAACCTCCGACTGCAAAGTAGGAGTAACACGAGTTTTGCCCTGTACAGCAGACACTCGCTTGCAAAGGAGACTGAACATGATTGGTTGTTCAACAGATATTATCTCCTTCACCACCTTCTTCAAATCTGCACTCGATGACTTTGGAACATACTTTTCATAAGGCAACACATTACTGTCCTCTTCCTCCTCCATTTCATCAGAGACATCAAACTCTGGAGTTGTATTTATCTGAACTTCAGCCTTTACTGGTCGTTCATTATATGCTTTCTCAATTCGATCGAGCACACGTTCTGGGTTGTTGTGCCAATCTACAGTCCACACTCTCATTATATTCCAAGAGAGTGATTCGAGCACAGAAGGCTGGACTATCTCACGGTCGCGAGCAGTCTGAGTATGCTTGTATTCTTCTCCATCGAGCAAGATACCGAGAGCGTAACTGCTTGGATTTTCCTTATCAACAAGTGCTACATCAACTTTAAACTGGCTGCGTCCCACTCCAAGTTGTACTTCGTATCCTCGTTGCTGCAAAGCCTTTCCAATCTGTTCTGCGATAACTGTATCGCTTGTAGACTGGGCATTTGATGAGAGTTGTGGCAATGTCTGATTCTCAGCATATTCGAGGAAATGCTTCAGTCCTTCAACACCCCTCGCACTTGTGCGACGAAGGTCTATCTGTGAAGAACGAAGGGTAGAGTAAACTATCATCTGATGTCGAGCACGAGAGACCGCTACATTCAATCTTCGTTCACCACCCGAATTGTTGAGCGGACCGAAGTTCATGCTCACATTGCCGTTCTTATCTGGACCATAACCAATCGAGAAGAGTATCACATCGCGTTCATCTCCCTGCACATTCTCAAGGTTCTTCACGAAGATAGGTTCATACATCGCATCTGCCACTTCAGCAAGTTTGCGGTTAGACTCAAGTCGCTCGTTCAGGATATCTTCAATCAAGTTCTGCTGAACCACACTAAATGCAATCACACCAATACTGAACTTGCTCAATTCTTCATCCATCAATCTGCGTTCAATCTCCTTCACAATCGCTTCTGCTTCAGCCTTATTGCAACGCTTTCCGCCCTTATCATACACTCCCTTTACAGGAACATAATTCACCTTTGTCTGCTTGTCATCAATCGATGGGAAGGTGATGAGCGAACCATCATAATACTCATTATTACTAAATGCGATAAGGCTCTCGTGGCGACTGCGATAGTGCCATGACAACTGAAGCGATGGTATGCTCAATGTGCGGCAATCCTCGAGGATACTCTCCATATCGTCGATGCTCGCTTCATCTTCATCCACATTGTTGCTTGAGAAGAAACTGGTAGGAGGCATCTGCTTAGGGTCGCCCACTACCACAAGTGCACTACCTCTTGCTATTGCTCCAACCGACTCGCTTGTAGGCATTTGCGATGCTTCGTCGAAGATGACAAGGTCGAATTTCTTCTTATCAAGATTGATATATTGTGCCACAGACA
>DCIW01000039.1 GCA_002317225.1 Prevotellaceae bacterium UBA1716
ATTCACACTAAATCCCGAATTACCTTTTTATTTAAGAAATTGTGAATTATAATTCGAATAAAAACAAGTATCTCGAATAATCGATATTTTTACTTAAATACTAATAAACTTTTATTAAATATTTTGTAATGTTGCAAAAGATATGTAAATTTGCAATTGAATATAATGAAACCTAACTATTATTGAATTATGAAAAAAACTCTTTTGGTTGCAATCACATCATGTTTGATGGGTAATGCCGCTATGGCACAAAATACATTTACATCTGCTCTGGATGACAACGCTTGGAATGCATCGAAATGGATATCGGTGATGGATACACCAATCGTGACAGGCAGAGTGAATTCAAGAACAAGGTCGGCTGATGGTGCTAACTGGTTTGTGGCTGATATGGTGAACGCAAAGAAAGTGGTCGGAGCAAAATGGATGACTACCGGACTTGGTATTTATGACCTTTTTGTGAATGGAAGACGTGTCGGTGAAGAGATACTGAAACCAGGATTTACCCATTGTTTTAAGACTAAAAGAGCATATACTTATGATATCACGAAGGTGATGAAGACGTCTAAAGGAGCTGTGAACCAACTTTCGGTGCAAGTGACTCCTGGATGGTGGGCTGACAAGATTATCACTCCCGACGGAAGCAACGGAATGTATGGTGCAAGAGTGGCGTTCAGAGGCGTTGTGGAGTTGACTTATGCAGACGGCACAACTGAACTTTTCGGAACAGATACAGAGAATTGGAAAGCGGGTATTGCAGGCAAGGTGAAGCATGCAGCCATCTTCGACGGAGAGGAATTTGATGCTCGCGAAAAGGATGGATTTGAGATGGTTGAAGTTATGAAGAATGCCGATGAGAACAAGGAATTCGGTGGAGTAATCCTTCCAACGAACGGAGCCGAAATATACTACCGACACGATCTCGCTCTCTCCCCTACCCGTGCCTACGTTTGGAAGGACATCGAGGGTGCGAACGACAAGGAATACGGCAAGATTGTGATCGAACGCGAATATAATAAAGGTGGGAAGATGATGCTCCATAAGGGTGAGACACTCGTTGTGGATTTTGGGCAAAATTGTGCGGCAGTACCATCGTTTGTGTTCAAGTCGAGTGAAGGAACCAAACTCTCTTGCCTCCCTTCCGAACTCCTGAATGACGGTAACGGGGCTCAGTCTCGAGGCATGGATGGCCCTGAAGGCAGTGTTCATCGCCTTAATCTACGAATTCATCAAAACAGCATACGTCTCGACTATACTTTTGCTGATGGAAAGAAAACTGAATACACCCCTCGATACACATTTTTCGGTTATCGTTTTCTGAGCATTACAGCAACAGATGATGTTGAAATTGAGAAGGTGAGCTCGATACCTGTTTCTTCGATTACGAAAGAGATGGAAATAGGTAAGATAACCACGGGCAACGAACTCATAAACCGACTAATCAGCAACACGATTTGGGGATTGCGTTCGAATTATCTTTCTGTACCGACCGACTGTCCTCAACGCAACGAAAGATTAGGTTGGACTGCAGACACTCAAGTTTTCACCGCTACGGGATCATACTTTGCCAATACCGACCGATTCTTCCATAAGTGGCTACATGACTTGCGAGACTCGCAGAGCGATAAGGGCGGTTTTCCTGGTGTAGCACCATTCGGTCAGTATGGATCGGGAAACCATGATTATATGCGAGTTGGATGGGCAGATGCGGGTATCATCGTGCCTTGGACTGTTTGGAGGCAGTTTGGTGACACTCAAGTGATTGAGGATAGTTGGGACTCGATGGAGAAATATATGGATCATATCAACGCAACGAAGTATGACCACGAACTGCTCAGTGCTGAAAACGGCAATTACCAATGGGCCGACTGGTTGAGTTACGAACCGTTAGAGACGTGTAGCAATGCTGCAATGGGTAATAACGGACCTAAGGCGGAAGCTATCGAATACTGGAGTTATCTGTGTGCCTCTTATTGGGTGATGGATGCCGAATATATGAAGCAAATGGCTCAAGCAAGTCATCGTGGTGAGGCGGTGAAGAAGTATGATGATATGGCTCAAGAGGCACGCAAGTATATCTGTTCGCGATTCCTCGATAATAATGGTGATTTCAAGGTTGAGATACTGAACACCATGCAGACTCCAGCTCTTTTCCTTTTGAAAAACCATATTCTGGAAGGCAGCCAAAAAGAACGTGTCATCGCACGACTTCGTAAGAATTTCGAAGAGCATCAGAATTGTTTGCAGACTGGTTTCTTAGGCACTTCGATATTGATGCAGACACTTACGGACAATGGTATGGTGGATATCGCTTATGAACTGCTTTTCCAACGAAAAAATCCAAGTTGGCTCTACTCGGTGGATAATGGTGCTACTACCATTTGGGAACGATGGAACAGTTATATGATTGAAAACGGAATGGGGCCTCGCGGTATGAATAGTTTCAATCATTATGCCTATGGATGTGTGTGCCAATGGTTGTGGGAAACAGCTGCAGGCATAGCGGTGGATAGCAATCCTTTGCAAAATGGATTCGAACACATAAGGATGGCTCCTGTGCCTGACAAACGACTGGGCAGCATGAAAGCCGAATACCGTACGAATAAGGGTGTCATTAAGAGCGAGTGGCGTTATGTGGATAATAATAAAAAATGGGAATGGATTGTCTCCATCCCCAAGGGTGTGAATGCTACCCTCCTTTGCCCTGGCGAATCAGAGGAAAAAGTTGTTTCTGAGGGTAGATATAAGTTCGTGATTGATTTATAATTTCTTCATCATTTCACTTAATGCTGTGGTGCGTTCTTGCCATGTCTTGTAGTCGGAAGCACGGAGAATGTAGGATGCGTTCTTTGGGGCTTGTGAAGTGATTTTCAAGATGATTGGTTTGTTGAAGCGGTCAGCGATTTCATCAGCATTACCACACTTGAACCAACTCTCTTCAGTGTCGTTAACACCTGGAATGAGATAGATTGTTGGGGTCTTGCCTGAAGACTGGGCAGAGATGTATTCCGCAGTATGGTTTGCATAATCGTAACGAACGACTCCATGCTCGATGTCAGCAACATCAGTGAGTTGTGCTTTCGAAATGCTATACTTGAAACCTTTGTCGGGTGAAAGGTACATATTGTTTGGATCAGCAACCTTCATTCCATCGACCACGAAGCAATACTTGAACTGAATTTGCGACACTCCAGGAACTTTTACGCTCCAAACTCCATCAGCATCCTTAGTCATAGAGAGAGGTTGGTCGGAGAGTTCTGTTTCGAGTGTAACAATTTGTGCATCAGGTGCCTTGAAATTGAATGTCACTCCATCTGCTGCATATTCTGGTGATATGATAGAACGTGGGAAGAGACGAGCCATGACTGATGGTGTGAACTGCTGTTCTGCTCCGGTCTTTGCTTTGGTAGGCTGTGATGCAGCCATTGCTGCCTGAGCCGCTTTCTTGTTGAAGAGGAGCGGAAGGGTCTTGCTAAGGAAGTACTTCGCATTCATCCAAGTATGTCCAAACTTGTTGTGGGTGTATTCTTTCACACAAGTGATTCCCTTCTGATCGAGGAACTCGGTATAGTCGCGTGCATTACCATAAAGGAAATCATCGGTTCCGACACCAGCCCAGAAGAGGTTGATCTTTGAGTTGGTTGCAGGATCATCGTACACGTTAGGGATATCAGTTGATGTGAACGAACTATACGAACAGAGGTATGAAAACTTGTCGAGGTTGCGAAGTCCGTTAGAAAGTCCTTGATTTCCACCGCGAGAGAAACCACCGATGGCACGATTGTCTCGGTCGTTGATGGTGCGGTAATGACTCTCGATGTAAGGCATGAGGTCGTTGATGAGATCGTTGCTAAATACATCAACACCAAAGCCCATTGCTGGCATTCCGTTTTGTGGCATTACAGGAAGGAGCTTGTTTGGATTGCCGTAAGGGAGCACCACAATCATCTCTTTTGCCTTACCCTGTGCGATAAGGTTGTCGAGGATATAGTTGACACGTCCCACCTTATAATAAACCTCTTCGGTATCGGTGGTTCCGCTTATAAGATAGAAGACAGGGTATGTCTTTTTGCTCTGCTTGAAGTATGAAGGCGGAAGATAAACTATGGCATTGTTAGTGTATTTCAGACTCTTGGAATAGTAGTTGATGTAATCCATCTTTCCATGTGGCACATTCTTGATATCGTGAGGAAGTGCATCGGTCTTGCTTGGGATTTCGAGAAGGCTGTTCTTAAATCCTTCGTTAGGGAAATACTGCTCGCACTTAGGGTCCATGATGCTGATGCCATCGACCACGAAATTGTAAGGATACATGTCTGGTTCGGCTGGACCAACAGTTACGGTCCAAAGACCACTATTAGCATCCTTGTGCATCTCGTTCTTTCCGGCAAACTGCACATCTACACTTACATTCTTTGCTTTGTCATTTCGATATTGGAAAGTGACAGTACCATCTGCGTTGAAAATGGCAGACTGATAATCTTGGTTCTGTGATTGAGCGAAGCAATTAGTTGACAAACAAAATGCCATCGCTGCAATGATTTTTGAATTGATTTTCATATTTATTAGGCATTAGTATGATTAATGGCACAAAGTTACGACATTTTGGTGCGACAGACTTTAAATTACGTTATGTTTTCGTTTGAATAGGTTACATCTATCAGAATAATACTATCCATAAGATAAAAAAAATAAAAAAAAATCGCAAGTCATTGGACAACGCTTCATAAGTCAAAATTACACCTTATATATATAAATAGAGCACGGAATGCACGAATTATTGTATATTATTTGTTTGTTTCGGTATGTTTTTGTAATTTTGCCGATAGAATGAAATATTCCACTTTACAGAATTAAATTATCAATCGTCATAAATAGATTCAAAACAAATGAAACGTTTACTATCATTCCTTTTTGTGTGTCTTATTACAACTTTAGTGATGGCAGTTCCTGCAAAAAGAACCACCTTCACCCATACTCAAAGTGATGGCACAAAACTCACCCTCATGCTCGTGGGTGATGAGCATCTTCATTACTATCTTAACGTGAACACCAACGAAAAGATGGAACGTGGTGAGGATGGAGATTATCATGTGATTAGCGAAACTAATTTTAGCGAACGAAAGCAGAAAGCAAATGTTCGTAGAAACGAAGCAAACAAATCTCGTATTGAAAGATTAAATGCGAGAAGAAATGCAAGTGTTGCGACTAACGGCCAAAAGAGAGTTGGTAGTGTAAGCGGTGGAATTACAGGAAATAAGAAAGGACTTGTAATTCTTGTGAACTTTAGTGATAAGAGTATGGTAAGCAGTCATACTCAAAGCGTATTCAATAACCAATTCAATAAAGAAGGATATTCTGATGGTGGTCATGTTGGTTCTGTACATGATTATTTCTATGATCAGTCATACGGACAGTTTAACTTGACATTTGATGTGATCGGCCCTGTAACTGTAAGCCAGAAAATGAGTTATTATGGTGGTAATGACAGTAATGGTGATGACATGTATCCTGCAACTATGGTTTCGGAAGCTATTAATCTCGTTGATAGCCAAGTAAACTTTGCTGATTATGATTGGGATGGAGATGGAGAAGTGGACCAGGTGTATGTAATCTATGCTGGTAATGGAGAGGCAGCAGGTGGTGGCTCAAATACAATTTGGCCTCATGAATGGAATCTTTCATCAGCTGCGTACTATGGGGATGGATCTGGTGCATTAAGACTCGATGGTGTAAAGATAAATACTTATGCTTGTTCTTGTGAACTTTCCGGTTCTTCTGGTACAACTCTTAATGGTATAGGTACAGCATGCCATGAGTTTAGCCATTGTTTAGGATATCCAGACTTTTATGATACAGATTATAATGGTGGATTCGGTATGAATTCATGGGACTTGATGGATGCTGGTAGTTACAACGGACCAAATGGATATGGAGAGGTGCCGGCAGGATTTACAAGTTATGAGCGTTGGTGTGCAGGTTGGCTAACTCCTACAGAGTTGACTAATCCAAAGACTGTAAAGGAGATGAAACCACTTTTGGATAGTCCTGAAGCATACATCATTTATAATGACAAGAATGAAAATGAATATATCTTGCTTGAAAATCGTCAAAACGAAAAGTGGTTTAAATATGTAGATACATATACAACTCCTCATGGACTACTTGCAATACATGTGGATTATAGTGCATCTGCTTGGACTAATAATACCCCAAACAATACTTCAACACATCAGCGAATGAGCATTATTCCTGCTAGTGGTACTTACGGAACATTGCAGAGTGATAATGGTCAAAAATATTACTATTGCATAGAATCACAATTTAAAGGTCATCTTTTCAGCGGTTCTGGTACAAAGACTTCTTTAACAGGCAAAAGCAATGCATCATCTGGAGGTAAATGGTTCACTGCTTGTTCAACAGGAAGCACTACCTTAAATCATGAAGTGACCGAAATCAATAATGCTGCCGACGGCTCTATCTCATTTAAATTTGATGGTGGAGAAGCAGAGGATGATGGTAGCCGCTATACTGTTACTCTTATTGCTGGTACAGGAACTTGCTCTACAACCACTTGGACACAAACTGAGTTCATGCAGACTTTGACTATGCCAACAGTTACTCCTCCAAACAGCGATTGGACGTTTATCGGTTGGGGTGAAAAGGAATATGCAGAAGAGTCATCTACTAAGCCTACAGGATTATATGCAAATGGTTCAGCTTATTTGCCTACAAAAGATATTACACTTTATGCTGTTTATAAAAAGACAGGAAGTGGAAATGGTGGTTCTTACACACTTGATTATAGTGCAGAATCTTCGTTGCAATCGAAGACATTAGGTTATGGCAATGCTATTGAATATACTGCTACTGATGGTGGTAAGTGGGTTATCAAAGCTTATAAAAATGGAGGATTACAAATCAACAATAAGAAGGACGCTTCAATTAAAGTGCCTGAATGTCCTGGTAATATCTCAAATATTGTAGTCACAGATGGAACTGCAAGAATAATAAGTTTCTCTGCTACAGATTATACAGGAAGCAATACCCCAGAGGTTGTTGCTACAAGTGCATCAAGCAAAACCGCAACACTTGACTTATCACAATCTAATCTAAACACTGGTTATATCTTTACAACTGATGGATATACAGTTATTACAAAGATTGTAGTTAATTATGGATCTTCTGCTACTTATTATACATATCCAGGTTCAGATGGTTTGATCACTCCTACTATTTCGTTTGCATCGGCAAAACAAAGCATTTTGATGGGTGATACAAACGATACATTTTCTGCCAATGTTACTGGTAGTACAGGTGAAGTATCATATACAAGTAGCGATGTGGATGTTGCTACAGTTGGTCCAAAGACTGGACGTGTTGTTGCAAAAGGTATTGGTAAAACAACTATCACTGCTACTGTTGCTGCTGTAGATGGAGTAAGTAAGTCTGCATCCGCTACTTATGAACTCACAGTTTCAATGCCTGTTCTAAGCAGTATTGCCGTTACTACCCCACCTACCAAGACTTCATACACAGAAGGTGATAGATTTAATAAGGATGGAATGGTAGTAACTGCCACTTATGCAAATGGTTACAAGCGAGAAGTTGAAGGTTACACTCTTGAACCTTCTACAAGTGTTGCTTTGGAATTAACAGATACAGAAATCTTGGTTTCATATACCGAAGGAGAGGTGACAGTAACAACAACGGTACCAATTACTGTTGCTCCGCTTCCAACATATAGCGTTACATTCAATGTAGGTTCAGGTACTTGTGAAACTAATTCTCTCGAAGAACCTTCATATCAAAGTGGTATTGTCCTTCCTTCCGCTAAAGGTGTGAATGAAGAATGGGTATTCGTAGGATGGGCAACAAAGAACATCGAAGAAACTGATACTCGCCCTACTCTTCTCACTGCAGGAAGCACTTATAATCCAACAGCTAACACTACTCTCTATGCTGTATATTGTTATAGCGAAACTACTGGCGGTACAGGCAATTATGAACTCGTAACCGAAGATCTTGACGATTGGAGTGGCGATTATGTAATTGCTTATTATAGTACCATCATGGCTGATGGACGTTTTGGCGGAAAAGATGGAATAGGCAAAGCACAATCTCATGTATCTCCTGGTGATAATCTTACGGGTAATACTATTGCTACTGAATGGGGTGATACTTACCACATCACTCTCGAAAGCATCGAAGGTGGTTATGTTATGATGACTCAAGATGGATTGTATAACTATCGAACCACTAATTCAAACGGTCTTGATACCAATACGGATATTTCAGTTGCAAAAGACTATCCAATTACAATTACATTCAATTCTGAAAATGATATTGATTTGATGTGTAGTAAAACTGCATTCCATTATAATTCTGCTAAAGGATCAAATGGTGAAATGTTCCGTTTTTACCAAAATGGAGGCATGGACAACATTTATCTCTATAAGAAAAATGGTTCGCTCGTAAGCTCAACTTATGCCACTTCGCCAAGTGGTAATGCTCTTGCAGAACCTACAATTACATTTGCTGAAACAGAAAACATTACAATGTTAGTCGGTAACACATATACTAATAATATTACGGTTACTAACAGCAATGGTGCAGTCTCTTTCAAATCCTCAAACACATCTATTGCTAAGGTTGATGCAACTTCTGGTCTTGTGACTGCTGTTGGTAAAGGCAATGTAACTATAACAGCATATGTTGATGCTGTAAGGGGTGAAAGTACAAAAGCATCAGCTTCGTATGACATCTCAATCTCAATGCCTGAACTTACTGGTATAGCAATCGAAACTCCAAGTACGACTAATACATTCGATGAGGGTTCTGCATTCACATCTGCTGGTCTTACTCTTAAAGCAACTTATGCTAACGGTTACACTCGAGTTATTTCCGAAGGATTCACTACAAGTCCAGCCGAAGGAGATGCATTATCACTCAACAATAAAACCGTAACAGTCTCTTATACAGAGGGCGAAGTTACCAAGACTACAACTTACGAAATAACTGTGAATGAACTTCCAAAGTATGCTGTTACATTTATGATTAATGGACACGAAGAAGTTGTTTCGCAAATGGTTGCTAACACTGGAGTCACTCCTCCTACGGTTGATGACGTTAACGATTATACTTTTGTCGGTTGGTCAACTACTGATGTGACTGAAGAAGGAACAAGCAAACCTACAATGGTAACTTTGACAGATGGTAAGTATACTCCAAAATCGCCTACTACTCTGTATGCGGTATATAAAAGAGAAAAGGGACAATTTGCAGAAGGCTTTACATTGGATTTAACATATAATGATGTTGAATATGCCGTAAGTACACATGATTCGAAAAATGGATTCACATCAACAGCTTCAAATAAGTTGACATTATATTATAATTACGATGAACAGAAGCAAAAGGGCTATTTATGGTATAAGACAGGAACCAATACACCTAACTATGTCTATAATTCCGTTTCTACAACAGCTGATGTAAAATCTACAGACACTAAGAGTAATGTTTTAACATCATGGACAATGACAGAAAATGATGGTGTCGTAATTCTCCAATCATCAACAGGTAGATATCTTGCATTAAATGCAACCGATAATTCCAAACCAATTCGTGCATACTGGAACAGCACTAAAACAGGTCAAGATTATCCTCATGATTGGAACATAACTTACACTGGTGAAAAATTCTCTCTTGGTTCAACCTCGTACTACACTTCACATCCAACAACAACAATCATCTCTGTTGCAACACTCATCGACTCAATCAAGAATGGTGAGAATAAGACTGTAGAAGATGTTCAGAAAGTTGTTGATAAAGTGCTTAATAAATAATTCACTGTCATGAAGAACAAACGTAAAGGACTTATCCCCGAAGCTGTTAAGGCTGCACGCAAAGGCAGTCGTGAAGCAGAACAAGAGCTTCTTGGACCAGGTTTCCACAGTAAGCACAAGGTGCATAAATCGAAAAAGAACTATAGCAGAAAGGTAAAGCACAAAGCTATAGACGAAGATTAGCAGTAAAGTGAAACATTAAACTTTAAACAAAGAATAGCCGGTCACAAATGATCGGCTATTCTTTTCGTTTGTATCTGTTGTATAGTTTTGATGTATTTGAATTACACCTGCAAAGATATATATATAAATAAATTTGAATACCTACTTACTTTAGTGTTTTGATTGTTTCGCTTGAACCATCAGAATACATGCGTTTTTCGATTACTACAGAATGAGTAGAAGAAGGACTGGAGATTGCTTGTCCGCTGATAGTGAAATAAGACGTTGAAATAAGATCTCTCTTTGGTTGGATGACAGAAATAATACCAACTTCCGGAGAGTCAGCAACTCCAGCTAAAGAAGATATATAGTCAGGGAGATAATAACCAAGATGCGGTGGTTGGTTGTAAGCAGTATTTTGCCATGCTACACCCATACGATAGAGGTGGTCATGCATGAGCGTTGGAACTCGGTATTTGGTATTTGTTGTGGATGAAACAATGTAGATTTGACTTGCATTGTTTGCATTTCTCCAAATGACTTCTTCGCGCCAATCGCCAAAGATATCAGCTTGGAGACAAGGAGTGTTCTTTGTACCATTGCACGAAGCAGGGGTAATACCGAGGTCTGAGAATTGCTTTTCTGTTGAAGAACTTAAATAGATGCCGAGATTCTTCGAACCTGTTGTTGACCACTTTGTAATCGTTGTTCCATCGAGCAATTCCTCATATTCATCGCCATCCCAGAAGATGCGGAAGTTCATAGAAGGCTTGGATGAGGTCATAGAATTTCCATTGATATTGTATGTGTTATCAACTTTTGCAGACCAGAACTCAGCACCACGCTTACTGCTAAGAACATCAGCACAACAACCACGACCATTATCTGCCGATCCAGACTGATAGAAAAGAATCTCGCCTGTGCCTGCATCGCGATAGTTACATCCATAAGGACTTTCCTCGTGAACCATAAAGAATTCATAACCAGGTCGGTCTGGGTCGAGGTCACCAAGATGAAGAGCATCTCCATGACCAAAACCTGTAGTATAAAGCATCCATCCATTATCGTCGATCGCGGCACTACCATACATGATTTCATCCTTACCATCTCCATCGAGGTCGCCTACACTTATGCCATGAGCACCCTGCCCCATTGCAGTGTAGATATTATGAGTCTTGTTAGGGTCGGTAGTCTTGTTGTATGTCTTTGTAGTAATCTTGCCCGCAGCATCAGTAAGTCTGACCTGGGTGGTGCTGATTGAACTATGCAACCAACGAGTCTGAAGTTTTGTACCATCGAAGTCCACAGCCCAAAGATGAGCGTAAGTGTAATAGCCGCGACACATAATTGCTGAAGGCTTTGCATCCTTACCATCAAGATAAGCCACACAAGCAAGATATCGCTCACCACGATTACCATAACTGCCTTTATCTGTTTTTCCCGAACGAGTGTCCCAATTGAATGTACCTGCAGCAGCATTCAACATTGTCTCTGCATTACGGTTAGGGTAATAAGGAATTGTGTGGATTGCCTTGCCTGTAAGTCCTTCGAAAACAGTGAGAAACTCATATCCACCATCTATCTTACCATCGCCGTTGACATAACTCTTAGTGTTATCAACCGACTTGATAGCAGAAATATCACCTGCTTTTGAAACATAATTACCCACACCATCGATAGAACCCGGAGCAGTTTTACAAACCACTTCAGCCTTACCATCCTTATCAAAGTCGTAAACCAAGAACTGTGTGTAATGAGCACCAGCACGGATATTTACTCCGAGATCAATGCGCCAAAGTTTCTCGGAAGTAAATATCTTATAACAATCAAGATAAACCTTACCGGTCACACCACTCTGAGAATTATCCTTCGCATTTGTAGGATTCCATTTAAGGATAAGTTCATATTCACCGTCACCATCCACATCACCAACCGAACAATCGTTAGCCTCATAAGAATAGTCCGAACCTGGAGCTGGAAGATCAAGTTGCATAAGATGGTAACCAGTATTGCTAAATGACTTAGGCGATATAGTATCCTGAGGCACACCATTTTGAAGAGTCACAAGTCGCAACTCATCATTTTGATTTGCGGACACACGAGCAAAAGTTTTGTTTCGAATAGTATCACCGACTACATTCTCACCTTTTAAAATAAGAAATGAAGTATGTTCATCATCAGTAGCAAGAAGTCGCCACGAAAGAACCTGTGATATTATGGAAGTCTTAATCTGTATCAATCCACGATCGAGTTGTTCCATTTGTCCTTTCGAAGTGTCTTTAGGCGAAGGTTGTGTGTCCCAATCAGCAGAAGCCACAGAAGCACTCATCAAAAATGATAAAGTGATGAGGCCTTTTATTAGTTTGTTCATAAGAATAATTAGTTAGGAGTTAGGATTTGAAAATTACAAGTTTTATAAACAATAAATAGGTATGCATTATTGTGGAATTTAAATATGCATACCTATAATATAATATTAGAACATATATCCGATATTAAGGAAACAGCCTACCTTCTTCGAAACGTTGCTCCAATTCACATTAAATTCGACAGGGCCGATTGGTGATTTGTAACCATAACCGAGAGCTGCACCGAACATATTTTTGTCGTTGAAGAACGAAGTAAGTTCCTTTGAACCAAAAGCATAGTTAAGTTGAGTAAAGATGTAGTTGTTGGTTGTGAGATGCTGTCTGAAGTTGAGACCACCAATAAGAATCTCGTTTGGTGCAAGCATGTAGTAGTTTATACCCGCAAACTGCATCTGCTGAGTGATATAATGTCCGTAAGTATTAATACCACCGATAAAGTTCGAATGACTCAGATAAGTGTTGTTGTTCTGGATAAATCGACCTTCGATTGATGCCGAGAGTATCGATTTCTTAGCAAGTGGGAATGCCATGTGCCAATATCCTTCAACCACATTCACACCACCACCATCATTGAATCCATAACCATTATCAGTTACATAATTATACTTGATATGCCACTTCATACCACGAGTTGGAAGGAGACGAGTGTCTTGATTATCAAACTGAAGTGAAACAAAATACTGAAGACTTCGTTCCTTTTCTGGATAATCAAGAAGGCTCTCCCAATTCTGCTGGGTAAGAATCTGATGATACTTCACATACGAGAACTGAGTGCCGAAAGTGATACGCAACTGCTTCCACGAACGCGACAACTCGAGCAAAGCACGATTCTTGTAATATTCGATATTTGCTTCTTCGCGAATGTCATTACGAAGTTTTGTCTCGTAATGTGAAAAGCGATAACGAAGATCGATCGACCACTTTTCCCAAGGAGTGATACCTGTATAAACATTCACGTCGGTTCTCTTGCCAAGTCGAGCATCAAGACCTACATGGAAATGGTTGTTATGGTTAAACTCATACTCTCCACCTACAAGGAGCGAAGCAAGTTCCTCGTTGTCGAATCGTGCTCCAATACCAATAAAACTTGCCTTGTTCTTAGCATTATAGATTGTTGAAGGAGGAGTGAATGTTTTGTAATCTATGTTGATTTGCTTTGGAGTACGTTCCTTTATTTGGATAGGACCATAAGCTTCGAGTTTCTTGCGAAGGGCCATCAACTCATCCCACTTGCCTCGTGCTGCCTGTTCACCATGAACAAGGAGTGTGTCAATTGCATCGGATGTAAAACTTGCTGAAGAATAACCGTTTACATCTACATGCATAAAGATGTCGGCATCCTTTATATTCTCTTCCAACTTGTTTGCACAAACCACATCAACCACTTGCAAAAGTACATCAACGGTAGATTTGAGTTCGTCATAATTCAAGCCCTCAGCACCAACACTCACACCAATCACATAGTCTGCTCCCATCTTGCGTGCAACATCGACAGGGAAATTGTTTTTTAAACCTCCATCAACAAGAACCATGCTATCGAGTTTGACAGGTGGAAAGACTCCAGGAATAGCCATGCTCGAACGAAGCGATTCGGCAAGAATACCACTATGCATCACAACCTCACTCTTTGTGGTGATATCAGTTGCTACACAAGCAAAAGGAGTTGGAAGGTTGTTATAGTCCATCGGTTCGAGATGGTCGGCTGTGAGTTCGCTCAGAAGATACGAAACGCTGTTACCCTTGAGGAGTCCACCCTCTATAACTTCGAATGGAGATTTCTCAAAGTCTGCATGGATGATATAGTTCTCGGTCTTTTGCTTGAGTACAAGACTTCGAGCACTTCTGTCCACTTTATCGGTAAGGATATCCATCCAGTTCATGTTGGTCACAATACTATCGAGCTGATGGGTTGTGTAGCCCGAAGCATAGAGTCCACCAACGAGCGAACCCATACTTGTACCTACAACAATATCGATAGGAATACCCGCTTCTTCGATTACTTTGAGGGCACGAACATGAGCCACACCTTTAGCACCGCCTCCTGAAAGGACTACGGCAACTTTAGGTCTGTTGTTCTGGGCCGAAACTATCGATGCAAATAAAAAAAATAAAAAAAATAATTTTTTCATATATGGGATTTACTTGGTTATATAGGAATTAGATGTTAATTTTTATTTGTCAAGAATTAGTGAATTTGTGAACCTATGGTTTGATCACTTTTGAATTAATAAGAAAGAGTGAATAGGCCCCAAGGGCCTTGCCTACCGGATGGCTAAGGCCGTAGAGGCCTAATTTCACTTATTCTTATTAATTCAAATATTCTATGTGCAACTTCATAACTTCACAAATTCTTGATAAAAAAATAATACTAATTAACTTCGATGAGCCAATACAAGCTAACTGAAGAACCCTTATAATAAAGCAAAAGGCACGAAAGACACATTGTGTTTATTGATGTGCTCTCGTGCCTTTGAATTGTATTAGTGCTATTTATGTGTGATTATCCGCGGAGCTTAGCGATGCTTTCTGTGAGCGAAGCAATCTTCGACTCAGCATCAGCTTGCTTCTTCTTCTCGAGTTCAACAACCTGAGCAGGAGCATTAGCCACGAAGCGTTCGTTAGAGAGTTTCTTCTGAACACCAACGAGGAAGCCCTGAAGACGCTTAACTTCAGCCTCCATCTTAGCAATTTCAGCTTCAGTATCAATAAGATTGCCGAGTGGAACTGCGAATTCGGTTGTACCGATAAGGAATGCCGAAGCAGTGTCGTCCTTAGCAGTAACCGAAGCAATCTCAGTAAGGTTAGCCATCTTCTTGATGAGGTCTTCGAGTTGAGCAGAAGGGTTCTCGCCTACCACCTGAAGAGCAAGTGCTTCCTTAGGAGCAATGTTCTTCTGGTTGCGAACCGCACGAACACCTGCCACAATCTGCTTCATCACCTCAACATCAGCAATAATCTTAGCATCAGCATCAGTTGGAGCATCGAGTACGAGAGTTGAAACCATGATAGAGTCACCATCCTCACGCTCAGCGATGTGCTGATAGAGTTCTTCTGTGATGAATGGCATGAATGGGTGGATAATCTTCATGAGTTGTTCGAAGAAGAGAAGTGTAGCCTCATAAGTTGCCTTATCAGTTGGCATAGCACAATTCTTCTCACGGTCGTACTCAGGCTTAATCATTTCGAGATACCAACCAGAGAACTCATCAGTGAAGAGTTTAAATATAGCCATCAATGCCTCGTTCAAGCGATACTTCTTATAGAGGTCGTTGATTTCAGCAACGGTAGTCTTAATCTTCGACTCCATCCAAGCGATAGCCTTCTTGTTGCCTTCAGTCTGAGTGAGTGCTTCGTCAACCGACCAACCCTTCACAAGACGGAATGCGTTCCAAATCTTATTGCAGAATGCAGCACCCTGCTGACAGAGTTGTTCGTCGAAGAGGATATCATTACCTGCAGGAGCAGAAAGGAGCATACCCATACGCACACCATCAGCACCATACTTGTCGATAAGACCAAGTGGGTCAGGTGAATTACCTAATGACTTCGACATCTTGCGACCGAGGTTATCACGAACGATACCAGTGAAGTAAACATTGCGGAATGGAACATCCTTCATATATTCCTCACCAGCCATAATCATACGAGCCACCCAGAAGAAGATGAT
>DCIW01000202.1 GCA_002317225.1 Prevotellaceae bacterium UBA1716
ACGTGCTTGAATGATGCAGCGGCAGCCATACCTGTAGCAGCCTTGAGTTCCTTGACAAGCTGCCAAGAGTTGAGTGCGTCGAGGAGATTGATATAGCCTGGACGACCACTAAGTACTTCGATTGGGAGTTCACCTTCGTCCATATAGATGCGAGAAGGCTTCTGGTTCGGATTACAACCGTACTTCAATGCTAATTCTTTCATAGGGAGAATATATTTAATAAGTAATTTCAGTGCAAAGGTACGAATAAAATCGTGCATTACCAAATAATTGCGAAGGTAAATACCCGAGAGCACCCACGATTAAGGGTCGTAGGTGCCTCGGAGATGAATCTTTTCGTCGGTGAAAGTGCCGTTACGGAACTTGATACGACGATTGTTTTTGTCGTTGCAGACATCGAGCGGATTGTATTCCAATGAGTTGAGAGATGCCCATATACGGATATTCTTCTTGAACTGCTTCTTATCAGGTTGCGAGAAGGAATTCGTGAAAGTTCGGTAGTTGCGGAGCAATTCGGAGAGAGGAATTGCCGTGTTGAGATTGTGGGTATCGCTGTAGAAAGAATCTGCCCAAATCACAAAATCCGCATCAAGAAGCCCGTTGTCGTGACGCTTCATGATATTAGACATCGGAGGAGTGGGCTTCAGTCCCGACTTGCGTACATCAAGATAGAACTGTTCAATCTGCATGAGCAAGTTGAGATCGGCGTTCCAATCCTCAGCAGAATAATCATCCTGCATCAATGCCCCACCAAACTGCGACATGATGGTACGAGTTTCTGCGTATGAGTTTGTCGAAGTCTTCTGATGGAAGTAGTCGCTGCTCACATCATAAATGTGTCGGCGGTCGCTCGAAGCATCGAAATCCTTTGGAACATAGTTGGTTAGGAATGCAAGCTTAGGCACTTGAGCATAAGGAATTGTGAACATGCTCTTGTTCTTCTTGTTCACCACCATATCACCTGTGATGACATCATTGAGGTCTTCGTAATGAAAATCCTTCCCACACTCATCGAAGTACACGATATCTGTATCAGCCGTAACCTGGTCGAAAAGGAAGTCGGAATCCGAAGGACGCTTTGCCTGCTTGCGAACCTTAACCACCTTATATCCAACCGAAGGAAACACATCCTGATAGAGGAACGACTTGCCCACTCCACCATTTGCACCTTCTGCATCCACAGGCGTATTGTAGTCCATCATAATTGGAGCCCAATCGTTGGACTTCAGTCGCTTACGATGAAGCATATAGCCGATATGAAACAACTTCACAGCCAACGCACGATTCTCTTCCTCCTCTTGCTGCTTGGTGAGTTCTCCGTTCTCCGAAAAGCGCCAATGGAGCATAGTCGAATAATAGAAAAAATCAAAGAGCTTGCAAGGAACCACATTCTCAGGCATACCTATTTCATATATAGGAGCACCACCCACATCCACCGCATCAGTCTTTTTCCAAGTGAAGATTGGTGGGAGCAAACTGACCTCATGGTTCGAAATCTTCTCCTCACGAACAAACACCTTCGATGACTCATCCATCTCGGTGATGCCTTCAGCAGTCACATGAAACTGCTTGTCACCAAAGAAGAAAACCTGTGAGTTGGCAGTAGCATTGGTGAAGTCGAGTTGTCGTACCGAAATATCCTCAAGTCGCTTACACTCAGTACACTTGGAGCAAATGACGAGGTCGCGAATATATGTTGGTTCATCCTTTATCGACTCAATAATGAAATTGCGCATGTCCTTCGTAGTTACAGGACTCACAATATGGTTTTGTATGTGTACGAATTCATAATCCTTTGTAAGAGGATTGAGAACCTTCGCAAAACCGTTAATCTCCAAGAAGTTAAGCAGATGGTCCTGACTCAGCGTTCCCTTGCCCTTCTTACGGTCCCATGTCCAGAACTGATAAGGACGAGCCTTGGAGAGCAGAGCACAGAAGTCCTTCTTCGTAGGGTGCATCTGAGCCCAATCGCGGAGATCCTTGCACGACTTTCGTTGGTCGCTGAGACGATTCTTCATCTCTTCAGGAAGCCACACAACAAATATTTCAGGATACTTTCGCATGTTTTTCAAACCCATCTCCTTACCCGTATCGTCGATGTCGGGAATAAGGTAGATGCGCTTGGCATACTTGTTGAGCTCTGCATAGATGGAGTCGTTGAGCAAGGTCGTTTCCGAGTTTGCCCACACAGGATAAAAGCCCATGCTTGCCACCACAATGGCATCTCGTTCGCCACTGCAAACTACCACACTATCCAACCTCTTCTGATCCTTTTCGAAGAGAGACTTGAGTTCATAAAGACCATGCCAATAAGTTCCAGGAAGCATTCCCGTTGGGTAGTACGAGAACTTGAACATCTTCTCAGCGGTACGAGGCTGATAGATTTTGTATCCAAGAAACTCGCCCGTTTCCACTTCGTGCATAGCACGAGCAAAGATAGGATAAGAAGGTGTGCTATTGACAGTTATCTTCTTTCCGTTCTTGTAGAAGTCCATGCTCTTGACACTCTTCCAATTCAAACGATCGAGTGTTTCCGCCTTGGCATGAGGAGCAAGGAACGCAAGTTCGGAAGACGAAGGCTTAGCATTGAAAACGAAGGTACGCTTTCCCTCTTCATAGTCGGCATCGTTAGCATCACAAGAAGTGATGACTGGCTCATTAACGTGCTTATCCTCCTTAAGGTTGAGTTCGGTGGCAAGTGTGCTTACAGCCTGCTGGATGGTCATGTTGTTGACATCAGCATAGACATGAATGCCATCGCGTGCCTTGTCGGCACTGCCACCGAAATCCTTGAGCAGATAAATTCCCTCCTTATTATATATATGGGCGGAAGGGTGCTTTTCATCGCGAATCGCAAAGAAGCCGCCTTGCTTTGCGTTGCGAATGTGAGGGTAGCAATCGTAAATGAGATTGAGGCCCCCATTTGTATTTTCCAGAATAGATGTGTACAAAGAATTCATTTAATGGTAAAAGTGAGTTTTTCAAGTCTTAGTCAGCAGAAGAATCCGCTTCGTCAGGCTTGCGGCGCTTCTCTCGGAGCTTCACCTTATAAACTTCGCC
>DCIW01000210.1:0-9110 GCA_002317225.1 Prevotellaceae bacterium UBA1716
GCATCTTCTTGAGAGCATCTGCCTGTGGAATTGTACGTGGGAAACCGTCAAAGATAACGCCCTGACCCTTTGGGAGAGCATCGTATGTCTTTGCGAGGATGTCAATCATGAGTTCATCTGGGATGAGCTGGCCATTGTCGATGTATCCCTTAGCAATCTTACCGAGTTCAGTTCCATTCTTGATTTCACCACGGAGTACATCACCTGTTGAGATGTGACCCATGTTGTACTTAGCAACGATTTCGTCGCTGTATGTGCCCTTGCCTGAGCCTGGAGCACCGAAGATAATAATATTCTTCATTTTGAGTTTTAGGTTTGTGAATTTATTAATTATTTATTGAGAATTAATGTTTCCATATTAATCGCAAACAACATACAAGTCCTTATAGTTGCGACCGAATCCATCGTAGTCGAGACCATAACCGAGTACGAAAAGATTCTCTATCTTGATGGCGCAATACTTGACGTCGAGTGGGACTTGAAGTTTTTCAGGTTTCATCAGGAGGGTACAGATTTCAACGCTCTTAGCACCTTTTGCCTTGAATTGTGGCACGAGGTTGGACATTGTGATGCCAGTGTCAACGATATCCTCAACGATTATTACGTCGCGATCCTTGATGTCGGATGTGAGCCCGATGAGTTGCTTCACCTTGCCTGTGGTCTCCATGCCTTCGTAACTTGAGAACTTGGCAAACTGTATCTCGTGAGGGAATGTGAGATGGCGAACAAGGTCGGCTGCAAACATAAACGAACCGTTCAAGATGCCTACCAAGATAGGGGTCTTGTCTGCATAATCCTTGTTGAGCACTTCTGCTATTGCAGCAATCTTTTCTTGGAGAACCTCGCTTGTGATGGAGATTTCAAACTTCTTATCTTTTACCTGTATCATTTTTGATGAGTATGAAATTGAGCACAAAATTACTCAAAAAATCCCTATTTATAAGTCATTTTGATAAATAATGTATTAAAAACGGTCGCAAAAGTGCATTTTTTAGTATTTTATGAATATTTTTATGCTTTGAAATGACTATATTTGCAACATGAAGATATTATCTGGCAATCAAATAAAGGCTATCGATGCCTATACAATAGAGAACGAACCTATCAGTTCGGTTGATCTTATGGAACGTGCGGCGATTGCCGTGGTCGATAAGATTGTGAAGCGTTGGGACTCATCAACTCCAGTCAAGATCTTTGCTGGACCTGGTAACAACGGAGGCGATGCACTTGCCATTGCCCGTATGCTTGGCGATAAGGGTTATGACGTTTGGGCTTGCCTCTTCAATACGAATGGCAAACTGTCGCCTGACTGTGCTACAAACAGAGATCGTCTCAAAGCAAGTTATACGGTGAAGTTGGATGTTATCGAAACTCAGTTCACTCCTCCTCAACTTCAGGAAGGTGACCTTGTTATCGACGGACTTTTCGGAACGGGCATCAACAAACCTCTCAACGGCGGTTTTGCATCGGTGGTGAAGTACATCAACTCTTCGCAGGCAACTGTAGTGTCAATCGACATCCCATCAGGACTTATGACTGAAGACAACACGAACAATGTGATGAACCATATCGTTCGTGCTGACTATACTTACACTTTCCAATATCCAAAACTTGCTTTCCTTTTCCCTGAGAACGAAATGTATACTGGTAAATGGGAAGTGCTAAATATCGGTTTGATTGATCCCGACAACCAGGACACGAAGTCGCCTTATGTGTTTACCGATCCTAAGGACCTTCAGAAAATTCTCAAGAAGCGTTCGAAGTATGCTCACAAGGGAACAATGGGTCATGCGGCTCTCGTTGCGGGTAAGAAGGGTATGGCTGGTGCGGCAATTCTTTCAGCAAGAGCATGTTTGCGTGGTGGAGTAGGCAAGTTGACCGTTCATACTCCTGAAGCAAATTCGCTCACTCTCCAGATTGCAGTTCCTGAAGCGGTGCTCCAGACCGAGCGTGAGGATTATTTCTCACAGACATTTGACATCACCGAGTTTGATGCACTTGCAATTGGTCCTGGCATCGGAACAGAAAGTGATACTGCTCAGGCATTTATAGAGCAAATCAGTCTTTCGAAGATTCCTATCGTACTCGATGCTGATGCTCTCAATATTCTTGGAAGTCATCGTGGATGGATTAACCAACTTCCTCGAAACACAATTGTGACTCCACATAAGAAAGAACTTTTCGGACTCATCAGTACTACCCGTAATTCGTACGAAGAACTTGAACGTACTCGCGAACTTGCTGCACGTCAGCAAATATTTGTGGTTATTAAGGGTGCCAATTCTGCTGTTTGCACTCCTGACGGCCATGCTTATTTTAACTGTACAGGCAATCCGGGTATGGCTACAGCGGGTAGCGGCGATGTGCTTACAGGTATTATCCTTGCACTCCTTGCCCAGGATTATCGTTCGGAAGAGGCAGTTCGACTTGGAGTCTATCTTCATGGACTTGCAGGCGACCTTGCCGCTGAAGATAAGGGTTACGAAGGACTTATTGCTTCGGATATCATCGAATATCTTCCAAAGGCATTCCAAACCCTCCGTTCAATTTGAGAAAACCTTAACTATTTATTAATTCATAATTGATTAACGTCGGATTCATCGATGTTCAAATTTTAATTATTGAAGTGAAACAACTTTTATTATATATTATAAGCTTTTTTCCGCTCCTCGTTTCTGCACAGACTCAGGTGACAGAGTATAATCCTGGTGCAACAGCAGATGGTGTGGTGTATGCATTGCCTCGAACTGTAATCAATGCCGATGTGTCGGCAATCAAGACTGAATATGTGCCAGGCGAATTTGCCAAGTATGCTGAACGCTATCTACATATACAAGGTGTGAAGCGTCAACCTGAAACTACTTGGACAGTTACCGGACTTTCAGTTTATACCGAAGGCGAACCTGACACACTCAAGATGTTTACAATCAAGCAGAAGGATAAGTCGAGTGCTGCAAACGTACAGTTCACACGCAATGGGGTTCTCTCTGCTATCAATACTGAACAGGAGTTTGAAAGCCACATTCTTCCTCAGTCAACTTCGACACACCATGCTCGTGATGGAAAGAAATATCTCACTGCTGAAATGCTTGAGGCTTCATCTTCTGCTAAGATGGCCGAACTTGTGGCACAAGAAATATTCGATATCCGTGATAGCAAGAACACCATTCGTCGTGGCCAGGCAGAATCAATGCCTAAGGATGGTGCATCACTCCGTATCGTTCTTGACGATCTTGATGAACAGGAGGAAGCTCTCATGCAGATGTTTGTGGGTTATACTGATACAACTTTTGTATATGAGAATTACTCAGTTGCTCCAACTGAAGATATCAACAAAGAAGTTCTTTTCCGATTCTCGCAGAAAGTGGGATTTGTGGATAATGATGACCTTCAGGGAGAGCCATATTACATTACTGTAACTGATAAGCATTCGGTTCAGATGCCAAACGAAAAAGAGGCTGCGAAACGTAAGATTTCGGGTGTGGTTTATAATGTGCCAGGAAGCGCAAGAGTGCTTATCTCCACTATGACTACAAATCTCTATGATCAGGAAGTAAAGATGGGTCAGTTTGGTAATGTTGATATACTCAACAATGCTCTTTTTAATAAAGGTGCAGCACCAAAAGTTACGTTCAACACATCAACTGGTGCACTTCTACGAATTGAATAATAAATTATATGGACATCGTTTGTTATTAATTATTTATACTTTAAGATATTCCTTAATTATCAACAAATAAATTTAACTTAAATTCATTATGAAAAAGTATTTAGCAGAAATGGTGGGAACTGCGGTTCTCGTGTTGATGGGTTGTGGCGTTGCAGTCAGCCTTAATTGCTCTTCAAATTGTGCCGAAACAGTAAATGCGGCAACAGTTATTGGTACTTCACTTGCATTCGGTCTTGCAGTAGTTGCAATGGCTTATGCAATCGGTGGCATTTCGGGTTGCCACATCAATCCTGCCATCACACTCGGCTGTCTTCTTTCAAAGCGTATCAATGCTAAAGATGCTGCCTTCTATATGATTTTCCAGGTTATCGGTGCATTCATCGGTTCTGCAATCCTTTTCGCTCTTACTGATAATTCAGCTCTCGAAGGTACAGGTGCTAATGCTTGTCAGGAGGGTGTGAGCATCGCTGGTGGTTTGATTGCTGAGATTGCATTCACTTGCGTATTCGTTCTTGTTGTTCTCGGTACAACTGACGAAAAGAAGGGTGCAGGCAATTTGGCAGGTCTTGCAATCGGTCTTTCGCTTGTTCTTGTTCACCTCGTTTGTATCCGCTACACTGGTACTTCAGTAAATCCTGCTCGTTCGATTGCTCCTGCAATTTTCCAGGGTGGTGATGCTCTTGCACAGCTTTGGATTTTCATCGTTGGTCCATTCGTAGGTGCTGCTATCGCTGCTGGCATCTGGAAGATTATTGGTGAAGAGAAATAAGACAAAAATGTGCATGCCTTTGAGTTATATATAATCACTTTAAGGTATATTCTGTCAATTTCGTACAATAAAAGTTAAATATTTACGTCAATGTAATTAGCGTGTGAAGAAAAATTACTATCTTTGCACGCTAATTATAGTTTTTGTATGAGACAATTAAAGATTACTAAGAGTATCACGAACCGTGAAAGTGCATCACTTGACAAGTATTTGCAGGAGATCGGACGTGAAGACTTGATCACAGTTGAGGAAGAGGTTGAACTTGCAGCAAAGATTCGAAAAGGTGGTCCGGAGGGACGTCGCGCACTCGAAAAGCTGACAAGAGCAAATCTTCGTTTCGTCGTTTCTGTAGCAAAACAGTACCAGAACCAGGGACTCAGTCTTCCTGACCTTATCAACGAAGGTAATTTAGGCCTTATCAAGGCAGCTGAGAAATTCGATGAAACTCGAGGATTCAAATTCATCTCGTATGCTGTATGGTGGATTCGTCAGAGTATCCTTCAAGCACTTGCTGAACAGAGCCGTATCGTTCGTCTCCCACTCAACCAGGTTGGTTCTCTTAACAAAATCAGTAAGGCGTTCTCAAAGTTTGAACAAGAGAATGAGCGTCGTCCTTCGCCAGAAGAACTCGCAGACGAATTGGATCTTCCAGTAGACAAGGTAGCTGACACAATGAAGGTTAGCGGTCGTCACATTTCGGTAGATGCACCATTCGTTGAGGGTGAAGACAACAGTTTGCTCGATGTGCTTGTCAATGATGATTCGCCACTTGCTGACCGAGGTCTCGTAAACGAATCCCTTGCCAAAGAGATAGATCGTGCACTTGACACATTGTCAACTCGCGAAAAGGAAATTATTAAGATGTTCTTTGGAATTGGTGATTCAGAAAAGACTCTCGAAGAGATCGGTGATCGTTTCAATCTTACTCGTGAACGTGTTCGTCAGATAAAGGAGAAGGCTATTCGCCGTCTTCGTGCAAGTTCGCGTAGTAAATTGCTCAAGACTTATCTCGGATAAGCATAGCAGATTAATTCGGGGGATTACTCATCACGAAGTATCCCCCGTTTCAGTTTTAAATCAACAAAATAGTTATACATATATCAAGATGAAGAAGTTATTTGCGTATATATTGCTCTCATGCCTTATGGTGTCAGCAATGGCTCAGACTGAAGGGATGCCTCCATCAGGTGGCCGACCACCGATGGGACAGATGCCTCCTACAGGAGGACCAAAGGGGCAAAAACCTCCAAAGGTGAAGAAGGAGAAGAAAAAAGTGGTAGAGGAAGAGGTTATCGATGGCAAGCAGTCGGGACAAACATACGTGTTTGCATGCTCATTCGAGTTTGGCGACTCCATCATTTATTTCACACCAATACAATTGGTTGATAGTATCGCCATAACGAAGAAGACAAAGTTCCTTCCTTTCCGCTCAGATTTCAGCCAGCAGTTCAAGGATAAATTGGAAAGCGAAAGATTCCATGCAAAGAACCAAACAACTTCAGTCTTCTACTCTGAAAAGAAGAAAGATTTGCAAAAAGTATATAACAAGATGCGTAAAAAGTATCTTACTAAAAGCGACTTGCATATCCAGACAATTAATGAGTCTGACTTCAAGTTTGTACATCCACTCGATTATTACACAGGTAAAAATCTGGAATGAAATATATAGCTCGTCTGATTTTATTATATATGGTTGCTTTAGCCTTCACTTCGTGTCGCAAGGCTGAAGAAGATGAACCCATGGGCCCTTCCCGCACCTTGCTTGTATATATGGTAGCGGAGAACAGCCTGTTGGGGTTCTCTAATACTGACATTAGGGAAATGCTTTCTGCAAAATCAACTCTTAAAAGCAATCAAGAGATACTTCTCTTTCTCGATAACAATAAGAACCCTGCAATATATCGAATCACGAACCAGACAGTAGGTGACTATTTGGAGAATTTGAGTCCTGAATACACGTATTCCGAAGACTTTAATTCGTGTTCAGAAGATGCATTGACCAATTTCCTTTCGTATGCTCGCAAGAATACAAATTCCGAGTCATACGGATTGCTGATGTGGTCACATGGTACTGGGTGGCAGCCATCCAATTATTATCTTGATGACAAGAAGTTTGCTCGTCGTAAAGCCTTTGGTATCGATAATGGTATGAATACGTCTACGTCAGATATTGGTTATAGCATGTCAATTTCTGCACTTCACAGAGGACTTAAATCTTGGGGAGCACGTTTTGATTATATAATGTTTGACTGTTGCTTCATGCAGACTGTTGAAGTTGCTTATGAGTTGAGGGATGTGACAAAATATATCATAGGATCACCCGCAGAAATCCCAGGTCCAGGTGCTAATTATTCTAGTCTTATGCCTGTTCTTTTTGATGCAAACAATGTACAGCAGATTTCGGAGAAGTATTACGATGATTATATTAATAGCCAATATGGTTCGCTGATGTCAACAGTTGATTGTGATGCACTTGAACAATTGGCAGTTGCAACAAGAAAAGTTGTTCAGGCACATAAGCAAGAGATTCTTGATATGTCATATGACAATATCCTCGACTTTTTCATTTATGATAAGTGGCGTAATACATGTACTCAGCCAGATGCTTATGACATGAATGGTATTTTCATGAGTATTTTACCAACAAATGAATACGAAGAGTGGAAGGCTTCCATTGACAAAGCGATCCCATACTATTATACTACTGATAAATGGTATAGTTATATTAGCGTAAAAGCTTATTGTGGTAAATATGTTAATTCTAACAAGGAACAGTATCATGGTTTGAGTATGTATGTTCCTCTCTCTAAATATGAGGTGGGAGAATATGCTTCTTCTAACAAGTTCTTTGTGAATGCATATCAAGATTCGCAGTGGGCAAAGGCAGTTTGGTATTAATTACACTTTACCATTTGATTTGAAAAATTACTATCAATATAATGAAGGAAAATTATTATAAAGTAGCACATCATACATACAAAGTAATATTTGCTGATGATATTAACAATGACGAATTAATACCATCGAGCAAGGTGTTCAACATTGACGAAGAAACAGCAAAGGATAATCCATTGCTATTCACTCTCACCGTTGATGATAGTTTCCGCCCTGCTAAGAAAGGCGAGGAAATTGGTCAGTTCGATTGTGGTGGATGCAATCATGGTGTGTATCAGTTGGAAGATGGCAGTTATCAGATTCTTGTGAGTGATGAGTGCGGTCGTCAAGCTTGTCTTATTCAGGCAAATGCCGATTTCTCAGAAGGTAAGGTTGCACTAAACGGAACATACTCAATGCGTACATTTGGTCTTAATAATGCACTCATGATGATGTATGCCTTTTCTGCTTCAGACAAAAATACAGTCTTAATGCATGCGTCGGTTATTCGCAAAGACGGTCGCGGTTATCTTTGCCTTGGTGTTAGTGGAACGGGAAAGAGCACTCATACAAGCAATTGGCTCAAGTACATCGAAGGAACAGACCTCATGAACGATGATAATCCTGTGGTTCGTGTTATTGATGGTGTGGCTACGGTATTTGGTTCGCCTTGGAGCGGAAAGACTCCTTGTTATCGTAATGTAGAGGCACCAATCGGCGGATTCCTTCAGTTGAAGCAGGCACCATTCAATAAGATTCGACGTCAGACAGTTATCGAGGCATTTGCATCTCTCCTTCCATCTTGTTCGGTGATGAAGTGGGATCGTCGCGATTATCTTGGTACTTGTGATACAGTACAGGCACTTATCGAACGAGTACCAACTTATTTTATGGAGAATCTTCCTAACGAAGAGGCTGTGCAGATGAGTTATGCCACTATGTCTGCTAATTAATTTTAAAGGTTTTGACTTCAAACATCGCTTTTAGGTTTTAACGTGCTTTAATGTATAATGGACAAGATATTCCTTCAAAATGCCATATTTCTTCCTCAAGTATCTCAGTTCTTGAAAGAAGGTAAAACGGTTACACTGCGTGCCCGTGGCTATTCAATGCGTCCGTTCATTGAGCATGATCGAGATGACCTCATCTTTGCATATACTGACAAGGTGAATGTGCGTGATGTCATTCTTGCTGAAATAGAAGAAGGACATTTTGTTTGTCATCGCGTTGAGAAAATTGAAGGAGACCGTATCACTCTCCGTGGCGATGGTAATATACGAGGTACCGAACAGTGTACTCTTGCTGATGTGAGAGGAAAACTTATAAAGGTTATTCGTTTTAGTAAGACTTGGGATCTTGAGCACTCACGCTTTTGGAAGGTTTATTCACGAGTGTGGCCCTCGCTTTTGCCTATACGCAGATATCTTTTGGCATTTAATAAGATATTCTTCCTTCATCAAATTCCACAACGATTTAAAAGAAAATAAAAAGATATGAAAATTAAGAAAGGATTTGAACTTCGCTCTATTTGTGGCGAAAACATCATTATCTCCCTTGGTAAGGAGAACATCAATTTCACTAAAGTAATCACTCTCAACGAAACTGCTGCATGCGTATGGAATGCTGTTATTGGCACTGATTTTACTGTTGCTGATGGAGTTAAGGCAATCACAGCCGAATATGAAATCGATGATGCAACTGCAACTGCTGATGTTGAGAAACTCTACCAATCGTGGGTTGACGCAGGACTTGCAGAGTAAATTATCTGCTTAAAGGTTTGCTGATTCAAGTTTAATT
>DCIW01000210.1:9163-16717 GCA_002317225.1 Prevotellaceae bacterium UBA1716
TTGCTGATTCAAGTTTAATTGGTTTTAGGCATTAAGATTTATTGTTTATGGCTCAAGTAAAAATTCATCCATCATGGCAATCAGAACTACAAGATGAGTTTGATAAGCCTTATTTCGAACAACTTATAAAGTTTGTTCGCGATGAGTATGCCGCTGGTACATGTTATCCACCTGGTTCACTCATCTTTAATGCTTTTAACCAATGTCCATTTGACAATGTGAATGTTGTTCTGATTGGACAAGATCCTTATCATGAACCTGGTCAGGCACACGGACTTTGTTTTTCGGTCAATGATGGAGTACAATTTCCTCCTTCGCTCCGCAATATATTCCAAGAGATACATACTGACCTTGGCAAACCAATACCTTCATCGGGTAACCTCACTCGTTGGGCACAACAAGGAGTACTTCTCCTTAATGCCACGCTTACAGTTAGGGAACATCAAGCTGGTTCGCACCAAAAACATGGATGGGAAACCTTTACTGATGATGTGATCCGCCTTATTTCAGACAAAAAGGAACACGTTGTCTTTATCCTTTGGGGCAGTTATGCTCAAAGTAAATCATCTCTTATTGATTCAAATAAACATTTTGTGTTGAAGTCTGCTCACCCATCACCTCTCTCTGCCTACCGAGGATTCTTCGGCAATCATCACTTTTCACTTACAAATATGTATTTGAAAAAGATGGGAAAGAATGAGATAGAGTGGTAAAGCTTCAAGAAGTACTCAATAAAAATTATGAACCCTGAAAGTTGGTAATAAAACCAATCTTCAGGGTTCACATTATTTGTGACTAATAGTCTTACTTGACATTATTTCGTATGATTGCTATATTGTTGCACATGTTATTTGCCATGATTTACATAATACCAATCATTTTCTGTAAAATCAGAGGTGTCATCTTTGTATGATGGGTCTGGCATGTACCACCACAATTTTTCAAAGTATGCCTTCAATGTTTTATCTTTGAACACATGACCACGATGTGCATAAGGAAGATTCTTGGTGATTCGCTTTTTAAGATCATCTGAAATCTTAGGAGAGAATTGTGGAGCGTAATCCCCTTCGAGTATGCGAAGAGCGAGTGAAGAACAACGATCATAAAAACTTCCAAATCTTACGTTATCTTGGAAATTAACTAATACGTCAGCACTTGTGATAGCAAGTTCATTTTCTGGTTGTGGAGTGAAATTCTGTTTGTGTAACTTGATGGCACCATTGCGGAGGGATACTTCATAGAGGCCGTCATTAATCTCACGAATCTTTCCCATACCTTCTGTAACGGCGAATGGTGTTGAACCAAACGTTGCTTTCTCTGTTATGAAGTGCTTTGCTGTTTTGTCAGCACGGATGATAAGAGTGAAATCGTCGATTCTTTTGTTTGCCCATCTTGCCGCTGGCGAAAGCTTGTAATCTATTTCAAATATATTACCAACGGTTTGCGACATCTTGTACGAATATGTATGATGTACCTTGTTGAGTCCAGGCTTGAATGTTGCATCAAAATAGTAAACGTAAGCATACTTTGCAATACTTTTATTTGAATTGCCAATTAACCTGATATTATTGAATCCTTCAGGATCCATTTCGTATTTATTAGCATCAATAGGGTTAAACTTCTTTTTGCCTTCAAGGATACATACAGCATTTTTGTATGGCAACTTATTGCTGTTCATTTCTACTGTAAAGTTGTGGATGTGAGGATGAACTCCATTCCTATAGAACTCGTAATCGTCATTGTACGAAGGAGCAGCCTCGAATCCCATTTTTACAGTTTTAGATGAGTTTCCTGGGTTGAAGAACTCATAATAAACATCAACCTTAGCCATCTGGTCATCTTGAAGCGAAATGGTAAGGATTTCCTTTTTAACACTGATGTCAGTTTCTGCAAGCGGTACAAGTTGATTACCAGATGTGTAATATACACCATCGTTGGCAATTGCGATTGTTGCTACAATGAAAGCAACTAATACTGAAAATACCTTTTTCATACGTGTATTTGATTTTTAATAATTAATATATATGGTTTTATTCTAACCAAAGTAAGATTGCAATAATGATAAATAACAAGCCCGTAACTGCGTTAAGTATTTTTTGGAAGGTTTCGAATGCGTGACTGATACTCTGAACCTTATTCACTGCCTTGCTCATCAAATACGCTATTACTGCTACCGGAAGAGCTGCCGCAATTGCGAAGACTATTGGGATGATTATGCTGATAGAGCTCTTCATTGCTAACGGAATCATCAATCCGAAATAGAATACTGCACTTTCGGGACAGAAGGCAAGGGCAAGTGTCATGCCAAGGATAATTGCTCCAAGTGGTCCGTTGCGTTTGATGATCGTACCTGAATTGTGGCAACTTTCATCGTGATGATGATGGTGGTGGAAAGCTCGTGAGAGCATAAATATGCCTATAAGAACAAGAACGAAAGGAAGGGCTATCTCTCCTTTGCTGAGAAGTATTTCAACCCCCTTGATATTCTTTCCTCCTCCAATCAGACACATAAGTATCCAACCAAGAACAATATATGTTATGGTCCGACCAAGAGTGTAGAGCAAGCCCTCTACGATACCTTTGCCACCACGGTATTCGTATGCCAAAGCACTTACGCTAATGGCAAGTTGGCATGGATTGAGTGCGGTAAGCAACCCAAGTACGAATGCAGTCAACAGAGGTATGTCAGTTGACTGCATTATGTTATGGAGTAGGTCGGTAATCAATTAATAATTCAAAAATAAAAATTAATAATTAGGGGTTATGAACAGAAGATCAAGATGATAACCTGGGCTGTAATGATGCGGAGGAACATCGAGAGTGGATATACTGTTGAGTAACCTACGGAAGGAATATCGTTCTCTGCTGTGGCAGTTGAGAATGCAAGTGCTGGTGGGTCGGTTGTGGCGCCAGACATGATACCCATAAGGAGGAAGTAGTTCATCTTCCACTTTATTCGTGCAAAGATTCCCATCGAGATAAGTGGGATTACTGTGATAAGGAAGCCCATCCAAACATAATGGTAACCACCATTGATGACTGTATCGAGGAAGCTTCCACCTGCCTTGATACCCACACCCGCAAGGAAGAGTACGAGACCGATATCTCGAATCATAAGAGATGCGGAGTTGGTTGTGTATGCAACGAGTTTGAGTTTGTAACCAAAGCGACCGAGAAGGATTGCTATCACGAGCGGACCACCTGCGATGCCAAGTTTGACTGGCATTGACATTCCTGGTACCGAGATTGGTATCATACCGAAGATAATACCTACGAAGATACCGAAGAAGAGGGTGAGGAGGTTTGGTTTGTCAAGTGCTTGTTTTGAATCACCAATCTTGTTTGCAAAGCGTTCGAGCGCATCTTCAGGACCAACAACAGTGAGGATATCGCCTACTTGAAGAATAACGTCAGGTGAAGAGAATATTTCGATACCCGAGCGATAGAGACGTGTCACGTTTACTCCGTGAAGTGATGATGGGTGGAGCGAACCGAGTGTCTTTCCGTTGATAACGTCCTTTGTAACTGTAAGTTTGCGTGTGGTCATCACAACATCCTGAACTTCCCAGTCCATCTCAACTGTAGAACCGATGAAGGCTACGATTGCTTCCCAGTCTTCTTCGGTGGATACGATGAAGAGTTTGTCGTTCACTTCAAGGATAGTTTCCTTGTTTGGCACTTGCACATGTCCATCGTGGAGAATTCGTGAGCAAACGAAGTCGCGTCCAATGAATCCACGAACTTGAAGGATGGTCTTTCCTGAAATAGAAGGATTCTTCACTTCAACAGTCATAAGATGTGGCTTGACTGCTGCGTTGTTGCTGTTCTTCTTGTTGAACTGTTCGAGTTCCTTGTCAAACTTTATCTTGAAGAAAATTCGGATTGCAATGATGCTTCCGATAATACCTACAACTCCAAGAGGGTAGGCACATGCATATCCGTTGGCAATAGATGGAATACCATCGGCAAATGGATGAACGCTATTGATCTGGTCGAGAGCCGCATTTGCAGCACCAAGTCCCGGGGTGTTTGTTACTGCACCACAAAGTGTTCCGACCATCATTGGGAGGTTTCCGGCTTCGTTCACAAGGTTAGTTTTACCAAGGCAGTAGTAGAGAAGAAGCATGACAGTGATGTTGAGCATCACAATTCCTGCCGCTACACCGTTTGCCTTGAGTCCACCTTGCTTGAGCGATGTGAAGAAGGATGGTCCTACCTGAAGACCGATACTGAATACGAAGAGGATGAGTCCGAATTCTTGCATGAAGGAGATGACTTCTGTATTCTCCACCACATTACCGAGTGCAAGGAGGTGTCCTGCGAGAATACCAACAAAAAGAATCCAAGTGACTCCGAGTGACACACCGCAAATCTTAACTTTATGTCCAAGCCAAACGCCTAATGAGATAACGATTGCGAAAAGGATTACGGTGTGTGCTAATCCTCCGCCCTGCATGAATAGATCAATTAACCACTGCATGTATTTAAAGTTTATGGGTTATGTTGATAAGTAAATACTTTGCCTTAGTTCGTGTGACTAAAGGCTGAATAATTTCTTTTGTTCCTGAAATACGAATGCAAAGTTACTGCTTTTTTACGGCATTAACATTTTTTACGACAAAGTTTTCAACATATTCAGGATGAAAATCATTATTCTTGGCAGAAACGGACAGATTTTGGAAAGTGAAGTTGCTAAGGTGGTACTGGTCCTCTTGTGGTTTCACGTTGAAGAACACGTTGCAATCGAACGTGATGTTACGCATCGTGATGTGGTCGGAGTATGACATCGGTGTGGTTTCTCTGCCCTTGAGATCATAGAACTGAGTCCAAGGAGCCACAAGAATAAAATTCTTTCCGTTGCCTGTGATATCCTCAACGGTGATGTACTCGTATCGCTGAGGTGTGTCTGGTCGCATCTTGAGCCAAAGGAGATTGTTTGCCTCGTTCACCTTTATGCGACGAAGGATTATGTTGTGGTCGTAGACTGACTCCGAACCGAGTGTAAGACATCCGTGGCAGAATCCGTACTCGCAATCTTCGATAATGATGTTACGGTTTTCACCATCTCCTTGCATTTCTGGGAATTTGCTCATATCTACATTAGAGTATTGCGTGCGGAAAGCATCTGCATAAGGACCTTTTCCGCCCTTGATTGCAACAGCATCATCGTTTACCGACATATAGCAATCTTTCACGAGTATGTTCTTCACAACATCGAGGTCGATAGCATCTGTCGAAGGTGCCTTAACGGGTTTTGCAGGCGAATAGATGTAGAGACGGAGGAGTTTTACGTTCTCACTATTATAAATATGTGTAGTCCAGAATGGTGAATTTTGCAAATGGACATTCTCAATCTGCACATTTTTCGAGTTGCTTATATATACGAGACGAGGGCGCTGCTCATCCTTGTTAGTACACTTAGGATTCCATGTTCGACGTTCCCAGAAGTGCTTCCAATATGTAAAACCATTGCCATCAATCGTACCACGACCTGAAATTGTGAATCCGTCGAGATTGTCTGCATTGATAAGGGCAGAATAATACTTGCATGTCTCACCTTCGATTCTTGTGGTGACGATAGGGAAGTCAGAAGGGTTTTCGCTGCCTTGTATTGTTCCACCAGCATAAATGTGAAGATGAACTCCTTGCTTGATGAAAAGTGCACCAGTCTTGTATGTGCCTTGTGGAACAACCATTACGCCTCCACCATCAGCTGCGATCTTATCGATGAGCGACTGAAGTTCTTTTGTATATACCTTGCCATCGTTAAGCACTCCGTAATCTGTTATGCGGTATTGCTTTCCGAGGTTGTTGATTTTCACGGATGTGGTATCTTTAAACCAGGCACTTATTTCAGTACCATCTGGCCATAAATCTTTAATTGGTTTCTTTGCGTTTGCAATAAGTGTAGTTAGAAGAAAAGTTAGGATTAATAGTTTTCTCATTGGTTTATAGTTAGTGTTTGAGTGAATCAAGGGGTCAGACCCCTTGATTCAGTCTGTTTTGTTTATGCTATTTTGTGAATATTTTCTCGCAAGAGCCGTCTGAATGGCGTACTATGTTCAAACCTTTTTGCAACTGCTGGAGGCGAGTTCCGTTAGGTGAATAGATGGAAGAGGTTGTGCTTGGAGCGAAGTCGTTGATTTCATTAGTGTTAATAGAGTGAATGCCAGAAGCAACATTTACGTTCCAGTTTTGCTTGAGTTCCTCTTCTGAAAGGATAATCCACTGCTGTTTTGTTGCAGTGTCTGCATAGTTGAAGTCTACGATTGTAGCCTTACCATATTTGAGGTTTTCGGAGTATGCATCGCCCGAGATAGCCTTGTCGCCACTTGAATTCCATGTGAACCAATATCCGTGAGTCTTGAGCTTTTCGTCTGTCGAACCGATTGTCACATCAGTACGGTCAGGCATAAGCTGGAAATATTCGGTTGCACTTGGCTTCTTTCCTTCTGCTATAGTCTTCATTGTGAGCGAAGTATTGTGCGAAATGTACTTACCTGATTCTGCATTCTTGAAAGAGTAGTAACCAGTTGAAGGATCGTATTCAAGCAACCATGCAGCATCGTTTGGTATTGAGTCGCCGCTTTCGAGAATTGGCGTCCAACCAATCTTTGTGCTCATGTGACGGAGCAAACCAGTGTTGAGACCGCTGTTTTCATCCTTGTTCATGATGTAATACCTTTTTGCTGAATCAAAGTTATATGTGTATCCTGCAATACCGTTCGAATAACTTGAAGTAGGGCAGAGACCATCAATGAAGAGTCCGTAGAGCAGTACGCATCCGCCAATATACTGGAATTCAGAGTGCTTGTCCTTATCTGCACCATTCACAAACCAGTCGTATGAAGCACTCTGACCCCATCCATGAGTACCATCGCCTACCATGCAGAAGTCGGAGTTGTATGGATCGGCATCCTTATTTTCGAGGAAGCTATAAATCTTGTTTGCTTCTCGACCAAACCATTTCCAACTGTGTACGTTTTTGTTTGACCATCTGCTATGGGTTCCAACACCTACACCATGACCAGTCTCATGAATGACAGTTCCGATAGCCTGATAGCTTGCTTTAGGTCCAATACGCATCCATCCACCATAAGAGCAGTCGGCAGTTGGTGTGCCCGAACCATAATGACCAGAGAGTGTAAAACCTTTTATACCAGTCCATTGGTTGAAGTATTCGATAGTTTCGTTGATAGCATCACGACAACGCTTATTGGCTTCGTCGGTTGGAGCACCTTCGTCCCAAGTGCCTTTGCAAGTACCCTTAGGGTGGGTTACAATCTTCACTTCCTCACCGTATGCAACCTGATAAGTCTTGTTGATAATGTAAGGACGGAGATAGTAGACGGTTCCAGTTTCGAGACCTTTCACGTGAATAACAGTTCCGTTGAGAGAGAAGCTCTTTGTTGTACGCTCATCAAGAACGGTAGGGTTATGTTCTTTGCTCCAGCAGACACCCTTTTCCATGATGTTGTCGCCCTCAAAAGTGGCACGCATCATAGCTTCGGTCGAACCAGTTGGAACGTATGTGTTTGTAAATGATACATTTGG
>DCIW01000091.1 GCA_002317225.1 Prevotellaceae bacterium UBA1716
GACTACGCATCATTGGAGTGAATGCACCGAACTGCATCCAACGAACCATAAGTTCTTGATACTGTGGATTGCGTGGTGCTGAGTTATGTCCCTGAGTGTTGTACGAACCAGCAAAGAAACCACCTATATCTGCATTTACATTAGGATTGGCAGTAAGAGTGTAGTTGAGCATGATTGGCACTTGCTTACGGAACGAATCCCAAGAAGAACCGATGTCACCCGACCAAGTATTTGCTCCATAACGCTGTTGTCCAGCGAAATAAGAACGAGTAAGAGTGAACACACGCTTTGTGTCATCCACCTTACGCTGACTATCATAAACACCACCAACTGTCATAAGTGGGAAGGCATTTCTCACGCTACGATAAGAGCCCATTGCAGTCATCTCATCGAGGTCGCTGTCCTTATAGTTCATATGGTCAGGGTCGGTTGAGTCCATCCACCAAGCATCAATACCCATCTTGTGAAGACGAGAGAGATTCTTCCAATAAATGTCGCGAGCTTCCTGAGAATAAACATCATAGCAACGAACACCACTCAAGTAGTCCTTGCGAGGTGGCCATTGTGGAAGACCGCTCTCAGGCCATGTTGTAAAACTAAGGAGATGATTCTTTTCCTTCAGTTCGCGGAAAGCCTTTGTCTCAGGACCGAATGAAGCCCAGATAGAGATAGACATGTGTGCATTCTGCTTATGAACTTCGTTAATCATATCCTGAGCACGGTCAAATTCAGGGTTGAGAAACTCCATTGCGTTCCAATTGTAGTTCGAACCCCAATACTGCCAGTCTTGGATGATACCATCGAAAGGAATCTGAAGGTCACGGTACTTGTGAACTACTTCGAGCAATTCGTTCTGCGACTTATAACGCTCACGACACTGGTGGAAACCGTATGTCCAAAGTGGGAACATAGGAACAGAACCAGAAAGCTTACGCATCTCATGGATAACACCATCAGCATCACCACCATACATGAAGTAGTAGTCAACCTGAGTACCTACTTCACTCTCGAGCGACACATAACCAGCCTTGCCCTTCTCTGGAGTTTGGAGTTGAGTTGGAGAGTAGTTGTCCCAATAGATTCCATAACCCTTGATGCTCTGGTAGAAGTGTGCATAGTCCTCAAGGTTAGACTGTTCCATGCGACGATTCTCACCGCGCTGGCTCATCTTTCCATTCTGCAAAAGACCAACACCATAAATGCCTTCATCAGCTTCTACCGAGAAAGTCTGCTTAACGAGAAACGCATTCTTATCAGGGCCGCTATTACGAGGAGTGAAAGCACTTTCGCCTTCCGAAGTAAGAGGATTACCCTTTGCATCAGCAAAAGATACTTTGCCATTCTTCACTGTGACTGTGAGTGCAGACGACTGATAAATAGTCGCATCGCCCACTGTTTTCTTTGCCACCTTCACCTTTTCAGGTTGTGCAATGACTACAAGCGATTTCTTTTCGGTTGGAGCACTGCTATTTTTAATGATTCGTACGGTTTGGGGAGTGAAGAATTCAACTGTTTGTGCAGTCATATTGGCACACACCAACATAAGACCACCTAATAAGAATACGTTTTTCATTCTGACATATTTTTTATATAAGGTAAAGAAGGGAGATTCTTGAAGCCATAGAACTGCATTGCGTTCTCACCGAGGAACTGAGCTTTCTCTACCTGAGTCAATTCGTTAGTTTTTATAATAAAGTCGTAAGACATCTTGTAAGTGATGGCTGTGATAGTGCGAGGATAGTCGCTTCCCCACATAAGTCGGTCCATTCCAACCCAATCAGCAGCTTGCTTTATGCTTTTGACAGCAGAAGGATAAGGGTAGAATTCAGAGTTGTAGAGCCATGTGATGCCACCCGACTCAACCATAACATTCTTTCCTTCGCGTGCAAGTTTCACCTGACTTTCGAAGATTGGAGTTGTAACCATACCGAAGTGACCAATCGCCACCTTAAGGTTAGGACATTCGTGAATGACTTCAGCCATCTCTGCAATCTGCTTCTCTTCCTCACCGAGGCACATGGAGAGAATCATATCATTTGCCTCCATATACTTGAAGAGCGGCATCTTGTCAAACAACGATCCCTTGAGGCGATGACCAGGAATAGCAATTCCTTTGAGTCCGGCTTCCTTTGCAACCTTTGCACCTTCAGCATCATCAACCATTCCCATACAGAAGAAACGATCCGGATACTTTGCCTGCACCTCTTTAAGATAGTCGTTCTGATTGCCATCGATAACTTCTTGAACTACAACAGCTGCGCCCACCTGAGCATAATCCATATTAGAGAGGAACACTTCTGCCGTATTCTTTCCATCAATCATGAAAGGAGGAAGCATCTGTCGCTCTTCACCGAAGAAAAGCGAACGTGAAGGATTGCCCTCCAACGAATGGATTGGAGAACCATCAACAACTGTGTCTTGCTTCAGCCAAAGATGAGAGTGTGCATCGATGATGAAGCCCCCTCCATCTCCCCCCAAGGGGGAGGGTTTGTGGTTACTGGCATAAAGAGAGTCGTTATTATCAGTATTCATTTTTTTTACTTTTTATATCCAGGTTTATCTAAGTATATACAAGCTCCTCCCCTTGGGGGAGGCTGGGTGGGGCTCTCCCTTATGAATTAGCCCAACTTACTCTCTTTTGTTCACCAATAATTTCTTGAACTTCCTTCACGAGTTGCCAATCAGGCTCTTCGTTTGCCCAAGCAATATTACGCTTCACATTCTCAGGATTAGCAGAAGAGAAGAGTGTACCAGCAATGCGAGGATTGCTCACACTATATTGAACGGCGAGTTTCTCAATTGGATACCCCTTGCTTTCACAATATTGAGCAGCCTTAGTACAAGCCTCAACAAGTGGCTTTGGAGCAGGATGCCAATCAGGCACTCCGCGCTTAGTGAGCAGACCCATCGAAAGAGGCGAAGCATTGATGACACCAATTTCATTAGCTTCGAAGAAGTCAAGGTAATCTACGAGTTCATCATCATTAAGACAATAGTGGCAGAAGTTAAGCACGCTTTCCACTGTACCCTTCTCACAATGTTCGATGACCCACTTGAGATTCTTCAACTGGAGGTCAGTTATACCCACATGACCAACCACACCTTTCTCTCTAAGTTCTACGAGAGCAGGAAGAGTCTCATCACAAACTTTCTGAAGTCCACCAGGAAGAGCAGCTTGGAACTCAATATCATGTACATTAATCAAGTCGATATAATCAATGTTCAAGCGTTCCATACTTTCGTACACACTCTCAGTAGCACGCTTAGCACTATAGTCCCAAGTGTTGACACCATCCTTACCATATCTACCCACCTTTGTAGAGAGATAATACTTGTCGCGAGGCAAAATCTTGAGAGCCTTGCCCAATACAGTCTCTGCCTTGTAATGACCATAGTATGGACTTACATCAATAAAGTTGATACCACCTTCAATGGCAGTTTCTACAGCTTTAATACTCTCTGCCTCCTTAGTCTCATGGAAAACACTACCAAGACTTGAAGCTCCAAAACAAAGGTTGGAAATCTTCAACCCAGTCTTACCAATTTCAGTATATCTCATATTATTATTTTATATTATTAGTCATAAAGATAAAACATTCGTTCAGCCATCTGCCACTTCTCATCACTTGTAGCATTAGCACTACAACCTTGGAACTGACTTACGAAAGCCTCCCATTCTGCCTGACGAGGCAAGGTAGCAAGTCGTGCCATCGAAGATGTCCAGTCGAAATCTTCAGGAGCCTCAACTATCATAACAAGCTTGTTACCGAGTATATAAATCTCCATCTCAAGAATTCCAACCTCACGAATACCCTCGCGAATCTCTTTCCATGCAAACTCTTCAGAGTGCCACTTGCGATACTCCCGAATAGCTTCCTCACCCGAAGAGAGTTCGAGGAACTGCACATAACGCTTTGTTGCGCCTTCAAACTTCTTTTGCTTATAACCGTTTGCCATATATATATTTATTTGTTTGCAAAGGTACTTCAAAATACACCTTTAGCATTGCATATTATTATTGTTTAGTAGGACATTATTATCCACAGAAAGTTTTCGATCGTCATCGCTTCACCTCATCGTCACTCGATATTCTTGAGGAGTCACACCATTTATCTTCTTGAAGAGGCGGATAAAATAAGAGTGGTCGTTAAAACCAAGTTCATAAGCCAACTCCTTGATTGGCAGGTCACCAGTGATAAGTAAGAGTTGTGCCTTCTCCATCTTTTTCTGATTGATATATTGGAGAGGAGAGATACCAAAGTTCTTTGTGAAGAGGCGAATGAGATAAGGCTTTGTAACACAAGCCACTGATGCAAGATTCTCCACATCAATATCATCATATATGTTGTTATGGATAAATTTAAGCACCTTTGCCAAACGTTCATCTTTAGTCCACACACGAGGACGAGCAAATCTCATGAAACGAGAGAAGAGCATCAAAATACTTCCACGCAACTGCATCTTTTCATAAAGCGGAAGGTCGTTATATCTGCGAACATAATCCGTAAAACTCGAACGGTTGTCATACGAAGTAGGATCGCTTGCAGGAAGTTCAGCATCAGGATGCAACTTACACATATTCTCAAAAATCTCCTCATCCATACTTTCCGCTATCACTTCAGTAGGAAAATCGTAGAAGTCAAACACGTCCGTTTCCTTCTTAAAACCTTCATACAGATGCAGATAGTAATGTTCAAACTCGCCATCACACTCGTAACTGTGCATTGCATAAGCAGGAACGATGTATAAGTGCCTTGGTTTCAACTCAACCACACCTGTAGGCATATGCAACCAAGCCTGTCCTTTGGTCACATAATATATTCGGGCAAAAGGAGAAGACACATTCTTCCAGTTCCAGTCGCCGTTATGTTGTGCATAGCCCACATTGAGCATAAGCAAGTTCAGGGATTCGATAGGTATCTGCATATTAGGTTAAAATGATGTTATTGCTCGGCAAATTTACACCTTATTAATCATATAACAAAATCCTTGTGCAACTTTGTCCTATCATAACACAATATTTTCTTCATCATGCAACTATATAGAGATAAATTTGGCAATATACGAGAAAGGTTGTACATTTGCAAGCAAAGAAAATCTATGGTCTAATGAAAAAATCCTCGTAATAGGGGTATTGATTCCCCACCCTTGCTTGTATAAGAGGCAAAAACATCAAATAACTATCATTTATGGCAACCTATAAATTTCGCACATTAATCGTCAGCATTCTTTGCTTTTTCACATGTCTCAACATATTTGCTGATGGTCAAAAAATGCTTTTAAGTGCACACATTTCTGACGGCAAGACAAAAGAAGCGCTCCCTTACGCCCAAATCTTTGTGCGCCCAGGATTGGGTACTATGACCAACGAAGAAGGCGACTTCGAGATAAATGTATCACCTGACGATACAGTCCAAATCTCATACATGGGTTATGAGACTTTACGCATTGTGGCTAAGAATATGCCTAAAAGAATCACTCTTCATCCTCTGTCTCGCACACTCGACGAGGTAACAGTCATGCCAATCACCACGATCCTTGCACATACATATAAAAAACTTCAAAAGGAACATAATAAATACTCCAAGTACACAAGCCGCTATTTCTATCGCCAGCGTTCAACGACTGAGCACGTGGACCTCGTCGAAGCATTTGTCGAAGCAAACAGTGTGGCAAATATCGAGAATACAAAGTTCCTCAGTGGTCGTCATGGTCGTGAAACAGGAAACGCACTCCAGCGCCCACTCATCTCGAGCATGAACTTCCATCACCCGTTCGAATTGGGACTTATGGCTGAGAATTCTGTGTTTTGGAAAAGTCTTCACACACATTTACCATTTGAGGATTTCACAAATGGTTATCTTAATAAGTACTATTCCCTTTCAATGGAAACGCTTTATAATAAAGAAGGGAAGAAGACTTATTGCATCAATATGGAAAAGAAAAACAAGGACGACAAAATCGTAATCCTTACTGGTACAGCCTATATTGATGCCGACACATACGAGATGCTCAGTTTCAAGGGACAAGTGGAAGGCATGGTAATGATTGTCAGCAAAGACCTTGCCACACAAGCAGCCAATGTAGACCTCTCGCTCCAAATCAATTACCGACACACATACGGATTCACAGAAGTAGACAATGTCAACTATTCTCTTTCTTCCGGCAACTTCGACCACAAAGCCACAATCTTCAATATCGACAATTTCGATAGCAACGAATCTATCAAAGACACCTTGAAGAAGAAAAAAGCAAAGAAAGCGAAGAAGGGCAA
>DCIW01000259.1 GCA_002317225.1 Prevotellaceae bacterium UBA1716
GACATACTTTCGTTATCTTGCACAAACTGAGTCTTGCAAACCTTCTCTTCAAATTCCTTCTGGGAGAATGACTCGAAGAAATATCCGCGAGCATCACCGAACAAACGTGGTTCGATAATCTTTACGCCCTCTATTTCTGTATCAATTACATTGATCATACTATTGCTTTTTTCTAATTTTGTGCAAAGATAGATATTTTTTTTGAGGTAAAGTTATTTTCTGGTTGATTTTTTATGCGCGAAGCGCCAATTGGAAAAAACATTAAAGAAACAGAACAAAAACATAAAAAAACATTTCCACGTTTGGTTTTTTCTTGTTTTTGTTCTGTTTATTAGATGTTTTTCTTAAATGGCGCTTCGCGCATAAAAACCACGAGTTAACCAATTTACATCTTCTTATTCTTTGGATACTTATTAAATCTATATGTCAAATGCACGATAAAGTATGAAGGAATGACATTTGTGAATGACTCTGTCTTACCTTGTGCGTTGATAGTACGTTGGATATTAGAGAGGTTTCCAAGCACATCAAATCCATCTGCCTGAACAACGAGATTACCCTTCATAAACTTCTTAGCCAAACGAATATTCCATACAAACTCATTAGTATTCATAGTCTTATCACTATATCCTCGACGTGAGTACATAGTCACATCAGTAGCAACTTGGAAACCAAGTGGCAAGTCAACCTTACCTGTTGCTCCATAGTTGAAATCAAATGCGTTGATAGTGGCAAAGTCTTTACGTTCAGATGATGAGTTCTGATAGTTCAATTTGCCCACAGCACTAAACTCCATCTTGTCCGAAGCGCGATAAGTGAGGTTCAAATTCTCACGGATATTATGCGAACCAACCACCGAACGAGTCGCCTTAGCCATAGCTTCTCCTTGCGAATCAGTACTACCAGAGAGGTCGACACTATTAGTGTATGAATAACCCGCACTTTGAGTCAGTCTCCACTTTTCATCCTTATCAAACGCATAAGTCAAGGTAGAACTAAACGAAGCATTCCAGTTGCCGTTTACATTTTCCGGGGTGACAATTCGCTTACCCGTATCCTTATTCAACACGAATCCTGATGCCACCTGATTCTGTGTGATATTTCCCGAAGCATTCAGATACAAGAATGTTCTGCCAAACTTATTACGATAACCGATAGTCATGTTATGGTTTGTAGTATTCTTCAAATTAGGATTGTTATGAGTTTCCATCAACGGATCACTTGTATCCACAAACGAAATCATGCTCATGAGCGAAGGTGCAGAGAACGACACATTGTATGTCGCTTCAAATCCTCTCATTTTCTTGCTATCATCATACGAATAACTAATCGATGGATTGAACAATACGGTAGTACGAGTGAGCAATGTATCTACTTGCATACCACGCTTATAGTCAATCTTCTCGTTTGTAATTGGCACACTGAGAGTTGCATTTATCATAGAGTACTTATTTGACTCTTCAGCTTTTATGAAACTATGACCGAAACTAAGACCCAAATTATGATTATTGTTCGTAATCGTTGACTCTGACGAATTGTCCCTATCAATTGTCAGGAGCATCTCGTCCATTGATGGGAGATTACCGATAGGATGAGTTGTGCCGTCCTTCCATTCATCAAGTTTGTTGAGAAGATAAAGGGACTGATTGCTCTGCTTATGATCATAATTATATCCATAGTTGAAATTGATGAAATTGCCCCACTTCTTATCAAGCATAATCATCACATTCTCACTTAATGTAAACGAGTGCGAACGGTCGAAATTAGGACTATACTTATTACGGAAGTCCTTCTGCACAGATGGTGAGTTAGGATATTCGTAACTATCATGATTGAACTGATCTGTCTCATTATCAGAATAGTTATAAGCAATTCTTGTGTTGAAATCCACAATGTCATTATGTGCAGGCGTAAAACCAAACATCAAATCTCCTCCTGCACCAAGATTATGTCCTTTACTATACGAACTGCTCAACGAACGGTTGATTCCATATTTCCTGATAATCTCACCAGCATTTGGAGCCATGATACTATCTACCCAAGCCTTGCCGAAGTTGTTGGCCATATCTTTTGAGAGCGTAAGACTTGCCGACTCACCTCGATTGGTAGTCTTGCTATAATTTAAGTTAGGGCTAAATGCAAAATTGATAGTCTTATACAACGAACTCTCATTGCTTGTCTTATAAGAGAAAAGGTTGTGGTGAGTACGGATTGAGTGTGATTTTGCGTTGGACTTGTTGAATGATCTTCCATATGTACTACCACCCTCAAGGAAGGTCTCTGTAATACTACCATTCTCACTATCTCCATCTGTGTACGAAGCATCAACAGAACCCATGTAGTGAGTATTCTCGTCGAAATCCATTCGGTAGTTCAAACCTGCATAATAAGTATCTGTGATACCCGCAGTCTGTGATAAGTCATTGTATTCGCCACTCTCACCAGGCGACTGATTATCATTCACATTGTTCACACCTCCATAAAGGATGAGTCGTGAACGGTCATCGAATCTCGTGGCAAACAATCTGCCTAAGTATTTGGTCGACAATTTGCCATTATTATCCTTGAAGAACGTACTTCCCGCACCACCAGACAAGGCAACAAGCCATCCTGTGTTGTATTCCTTCTTCAGTTTAACGTTCATCACAAGTTCTTTCTTTGTGAGTTTCTCGCTATTTTGTCCTTTCGATTTCTCTGGAGTTCGCTCATACGACTGCACATTCTTAACCATATACGAAGGCATATTATCAAGAAGGAGTTCGCGGTCGGAGTCGAAGAAGTCCTTACCATTCAAGAGCATTGCATCCACTTTCTTGCCGTTCACCTTAATCTCACCACCCTTCTCCACTTCCACTCCAGGGAGTTTCTTGATGAGTTGTCCGAGCATACTACCTTCTGCCATTGAGAAGGCGTCAGCATCATAAACGAGAGTATCGCCATCCATATAGAACTTCAGTTTGGTAGCCTTTACCACCACTTCGTCAAGTTCCATATCAGTAAAGTTCTTCTGCTTGCGCATATATACACTCTTGAGTTGGCGATATATCTCATTCTTATACATCTTCTTGATTTCGAAAGGCACGTATTTAGGTTCATATCCCATATAGAAGAAACGTAAGAAATACTTGCCGGGCTGCTTCACATTGGCAGTCGCTTGAGTTTCTTTCCATGCTCCCCAACCCATGTTCTCAATCTTGAGAGTATCAACAAAACTGCTATCAGCAGCATTAAGGAGTTCGCCTCGAAGAGTATCTGCAGGCATAGCATCATGTGTGATATGATCCGAAACCGAACATACTACATACAGTTTTCTGTCCTTTTGATTTTTTACGGAGTCGTTCTTCTCTTGTGCAGAAATAGTTAATGCACACAGTCCCATAAGCATCATCATCAACAGACGATGCATCAACTTGTTACTATTCATCCTTATCTCTTATTGTTATATCTTTTTACCCTTTTCTCTTATAAAAGAAACTACCTATAGCAAGCAAAATTACCAATATTGAGACTACATAAGCCCACGTATTCTTCACTCTTGATGTTGCAGAGATTGTATAATCACGACTGACGAGTTTCTCAATTGAGAAGCGGAATTGAGCCACACCATATTTGAACACGCCTTCGCTTGAACTGATGATTTCACCAGGCAAATTGAGGGAATAGTCAATGTTGTTTGATGGAAACTCACCATATTTCAAAAGCATATAGGTTTGGACTTCTTGTTGCATTTCTTCTTTGTCCAAAAGATTTGAATATACTTCAGTTTTGAAGAATGCATTCAACATCTTCTTGTCAAAACCTTCCCCTTCCCATATTTCGTATGATTGTTCAGCAGCATATTTAGCCAACGAATCACGTTGTTCTACAAATTCCTTCTTGCTCAATGGGGCATTCTCCAACTCATCATAATGCTTGGCGATAAAATCCACCAAATCACTCATATAATTGGCAACAAACCACTTATCCACCTTAAGTTCTATTCCATCAAGCATACCCTTCGCTTCATTGCCCTTCATGCCTTTGGTTAAGTCAGGTACACCAGCGAACCAGTAAC
>DCIW01000260.1:0-4882 GCA_002317225.1 Prevotellaceae bacterium UBA1716
ATAGGTCAACCCGGAGACGGATACAACAATTTTTGCAGAATCAGTAATATTTCTTTGTTCTCCTTACCAAGTTCTCATACATTTTAATGGTATAATCGGTTTGGCTTCGCATAACTATGGCAATACTATCAACTTGGTAAGGCAAGTTTGTCAAAGCATATTTGTATCGATATTCGCGAAGAGCTTTGTTTATGTTCCGGAGTTTGGCATCGTTGATGGCCTGTTCGGGTGCGATGAAGGCGTCTGATTTGCGGGTCTTAACCTCTATCGCATGAATGACATTGTCCTTGAAGGCTACAATATCGAGTTCGCAACCATGATGAAGATTCCAGTTGGCATCGAGAATGGTATAACCTTGTTGTATAAGGTAGAGAGCGGCAATCTCTTCGCCACTATGACCAACCAGTTCGTTCCAACGCTTCTGTTCGGCTCGTTCCTCAACTGTAGCCTCCACCTTCTGGATAAGTTCTTCTTGCATTATTATGCCACCTTCTCCCTGGATATGGCAGACTTCCCATCCGAGATTGTTGAGGTATCGTCCAATCACTGATGCACGGAATGAACACGAGGGATTAATTTCACTACCTAAAAGGGCAATGCAGAATCTTTTGTTCATACCATTGTCGAGGCGATTTATTCCTTTCAGGAAACCATCGGTTGCAACTGACTTCTCATAGAAATGCTGGCCACCTCGCTGGGTCAGATGGTGGGCATCGAGGAACTCGCTTAGGAAAGAGAGATAGATTATATTGTTCTCCTTCAAGGTATTTGACAAGAGTGTCGCGTCGAACTCTCCAAGCATGCCCCCTTTTTGTACGGAACGAATATCTACTACGCAGTTCACACCGTAATGCAAGAGGTGATTGAGAAAATCACTCATCTGCAACATGGGTTGGTGACCGATAGTAAATATTCGTTTCATAATACATTAAATTTTATTGGTGTCCGGTAAACTTTATCTCCCACAGAGCCACAGAGCTCTCAGAGACCTCCGGTTAGTAATATTAGAGCCCACGGGCTTCGGGAGCCCCCCAGCCCCCAAAGGGGGTGTACGCAAGGGAGCTCACAGAGCCATCCGGATAGTGTGGCTTGGTTAACCGGCTCGCAGACTCTGTGCCCTCTGTCGCGAAGCTCGGAACGAGCCAAAGCCCGTGTGCTCCAAAACACCATTTGCAAAAAACTCAGTGAGCTCTGTGCCTCTGTGGGAAATAAAAAAATAAAGGTCTTATAGCGCGATACAAAACTGACATAAAAGTGATTACAAACGTTTACCGGACAGTAATAAATACATTAAATTTTATTTTTCCTTAATCAACAACACACTTCCAGCACCAAGGAAGAGGAAGATGCCGGCGAGGACGAGCATCATGACTTCAGGAGCAAGTTGACCTGGAGTAGTGAAGATGCTGAGGATAACTCCACCAATGGCTGCTGCAACGATCTGTGGAAGGCAGATGGTACAGTTGAAAAGTCCGAGGTAAGTTCCCATGTGACCTCCATGAAGCGCATTAGTGAGGATAGTGAATGGGATAGCAAGCATAGCAGCCCAAGCAGCACCGATAAGTGCGAAAGATGCGAAATATCCGTACTTGTTGTGAATGAAAAGGAGTGAGATGAATCCGATGGCTCCAAGTACAAGACTGACGATGTATGCTAACTTCACATTCTTGAACATAGGGATGCATGAAGCCCAAATGACTGAGCCAATAGCCTGGACAGCAAAGAGGATTCCTACCCAGTCACCAGCTTCCTGATATTGTGCTGATGCAGTATCAAGCACCACTGTTCCTTCCTTGAGGATAGTTGGGGCATCGAAGGCACCTGCAGCAACTGTACCATTGGTATAAGTCCACATATACATGAATGCTGCCCAACAGAAGAACTGCACAATACCTACTGTCCAGAAGGCAGATGGGGCTTTCTTGAGGAGTTCGATCATGGATGGTTCATCTTCATTAGAAGACTCTTCTGCAGGATGGTATTCATTGTACTCTTCAGGTGCATATTCTTTTACCATAAGTGATGTATAAACCACGCAGATGATAAGGATGGCAGCACCAATATAGAAAGCATACTTGACTGTATCTGGGATGACTCCTGTAGGAGCTGTACCCGAAATGCCAATCTGCGAGAAAATCCAAGGGAAGAGATATCCAACGAGTGAACCCGCATTGCAAAGGAATGACTGGATTGAGTAAGCGGTGGTCTTCTGCTCTTCATTGACCATATCGCCCACCATCATCTTGAATGGCTGCATTGCCATATTGATAGATGTGTCGAGAAGCATAAGCATGCAGGCACCAAAAATCATTGCTGTAGTGACATCCATACCAAGCGAACCTGCATTTGGAAGGAAACACATGACGAGGATTGCTGCCAATGCCCCAACAAATAGATATGGGATACGACGACCATAGCGACACCATGTCTTATCAGAATACTTGCCCACTAATGGTTGGACTATCATACCCATGACAGGTGGAAGCAACCAAAAGAAACTCAATGAGTGTGGGTCGGCTCCGAGAGTGGCAAAGATACGAGAGATGTTGGCAGACTGAAGTGCATAGGCAATCTGAACACCAAAGAAACCAAACGAAATGTTGAAGAGTTTGGAGAATGGGAGAGAAGGAAGTTGTTTCATAATGAGGCCCCCCGACCCCCGAAGGGGGAGGGCATGCGCATAGTAGCGTGCCCTTTCCCTTGATGGGGGCGGCCATCCGGATTGTGTGGGGGGAATGGATGGCGTATAGGTTTAAGTGTTATTTAATTCGTAGTTTGAAGGCGAGACCGTTGCCGCAGTTTTTGGGAAGCGTGAGTGTGGTTTCTTCACCTTTTATAGAATATGGTATTGACTTTTTTGATGCGAGATTGATAATCTTCGAACCTTTCTTGGGGAGATTGCCCTGCCATGAGATGGTGGAAGGGGTATTCGTGTCTGCAGGAACTACTCCATAGATATAACGACCATCCTTGGAAGCGGTGAACCAAATGGTGCGGTCGGTATTGGTATAAATTGGAGTGGGAACTGTGGAGTAGATTGCCTCTCCATTTGCTTTAGTCCACTTGCCAATTTCGCGAAGAATATTAACCGAGAAGTCCTCGATGCGACCTTGCGGAGTTGGTCCCACTCCGAGAAGGAGCGAACCGCCTTTTGCAACGACTTCGGAGAGTGTGGCGATAACTTTAGCAGGCGACTTGGCTTTCTGTTCGATGCCCGGAGTCCATCCCCAATCGTAGGCGAGAGTCATGCAGGTTTCCCAAGGATTGAGCACCTGATTGGCAGGAATCTGCTGTTCGGGAGTTTGGTAGTTCTCATGCTTTCCTGGGCATGCACGATCCACAACGATGAGTCCGGGTTGGTGGGTGCGTGCCATATCCACGATGTCGTCGAGACGGATATCCTCTTGAGGAGGGGTACACCAACCGCCATCGAGCCAAAGGATATCGAGCGGACCATAACCTGTGGTGAGTTCTTCGATTTGGTTGTAGACATACTTTTGGTAGCGTTGCCAACGTTCTGGGAACTTAGTTATGTTGTAGTTGTGGAGACGATTGGGTGTAGCACGCGACGACCACCAATAGTCTTGCGAATGCCAGTCGGGTTTGGAGAAATAGCATCCTATCTTCATGCCTTCGTTGCGGAATGCTTGGAAGATATACTTGAGGGCATCGGCACGGGGATTGGTGGCGAAGGGAGAATGCATGATGGTGAAGTCGGTATACTTGGAGTCGTAGATGCAGAAGCCATCATGGTGCTTGGATGTGCAGACCATATACTTCATGCCGGCATCTTTTGCCGCTTGAGCCCATTGTTCGGGATAGAAGTCGGTAGGATTGAACTGGTCGATATGGCCCCAGTACCATCGTTTGAACTCATCATATGTTCGTGTGGAATCGGGAGTGATCCAATCCTCGCAGGTGAGTTCCCACGATTCGCATCGTCCCATGACGGAATAGAGTCCCCAATGAAGGAGGATGCCGAACTTGAGATCGCGCCAATTGGACAAGTTCTCAACTACCTTTGGGTCGGTAGGTGGAACATAGGTTGGGGATGTTTCGTGCACAAAGGATTGGGCGGCCCCCCGACCCCCGAAGGGGGAGGCTATGCAGAGAGTAAGAAGGATGCGGAGGAATTTAGTCATGGGTGGTTAGAGGTTAGGGGTTAGAGGTTAGAGGTTAGAGGTTAGGGGTTAGAGAGATGAATGGTAATTTCAAACCCCCGAAGGGGTGATATTTCGGAGGGCAGGGTGTAAACCCTGTCAACACGGGATGATTGGTAATTTCAAAACCCCGAAGGGGGTGACATTATTATCAATCCCACATGTATTGTTCATTATATTCAAGTCCATATGCATCAAGAAATTTACGATACTCATCTTTGAAAGACATCTTATGGTGATGTTCCTCTTGGTTCAATATATATTTCCGTACTGTCTCAATCTGTGACTGACTAACAGAAAAAGCTCCAAAACCATTTTGCCAATTAAAATGAAATTGTGATATGCGATTATCATTAATCCATTTAGATGTATTTGATTTGACCAATCTCACAGCATCGGATAATGCCATTTTTCGGGATAAGATAAATAATATATGGATATGGTTTTGTATTCCTCCAACACATATCGTGGGACAGTCATTATGTGATAAGACTCCAGAAATATAGGAGAATATTTCGGAGAGTCGATCTTTTGGCATCAAATCCGTTCGGTCATGGGTGGAAAAGATAAGATGGATGTAGTTTTTTGATAATGATTGTGGCATGATTGTTTGTTTTTGGAGAATAATGTCACCCCGTTGGGGTTATGGGTGTGAGATGATATGGGAGAGGTAACAGGGTTAACACCCTGCCTTGGGTAATGTCACCCCGTTGGGGTTGGGG
>DCIW01000260.1:4966-13976 GCA_002317225.1 Prevotellaceae bacterium UBA1716
GGGGTAACAGGGTTGACACCCTGCCCTGGGATATATCACCCCGTTGGGGTTTGAGGAGAGGGGCGAAATCTCAATTGTAACAGGGTTGACACCCTGCCCTGGGAAATATCACCCCGTTGGGGGTTGAGGGGAGATGGATGTTGGGAAAGAAATTGCATTTTCATAGTTTATTTTCCAATATATTTCTTACCGTTCATAATGTAGATCTGTCCCTTGGTTGGAGAGGAGATTTCGACGCCCATGAGGTTGTAGTATTTACCATTAACGGATTTACCATTTACCATAGGGAGGGAGTGGATGTCGACTGTTGAGGTGACATCGGTGTATTGGATTGCACCGCCGGAGAGGGTTGCGGTTAAGTACTTGTCGGTGGAGATTTCGGTGATGTCGGAAGTTTGTGGTTTGCCACTACCTTGATTGAAGATAATATTGAAGTAGTAGTCGGCCTTGTTGATTTGGACGGTCTGGTAGTACCATGTCTCACCATTGATGGTAGTGGTGGATGGTTGCTTGCCCGGCCAATTGCCATTGATTTGGGTGTTGTTGTTCGAGTCCCAAATGTAGAAGTAGACTGGAGTGAAGTCTGCCTTGACATAAACGGTGGCTGTGTGTGGAGTGAACGACTCCTCCTCTTGCTTTGCAGCATCAATTTCGGCCTTAATCTGGTCTTCGACCTTTGACCAAGATGAAGCTACATCGTTGGAGAGATAATAGATATAGTTGGAAGCAGAACAAACCTTTGTATAACCCGAAGGAACTGAATATGCAGAAGGAGTCTTGCCCACAACGCAGATGAGAGAACCCTTTGTACCTGTAGTCTTAACCGCATAATAGAGTTGGGCAGCAGACAGTTCGGAGTAAGTGCTGGTAGATGTGATGCCAGCGAGCTTACGAGCCGAAACCATTCGTTTGATGTCGCTCTTAGCATTGAGCCAATGCTTGAAGAACACGCAAGGAGTGCCTGGCATTGCGAGCATATATGCGTTTGCAGCGAGAGTGTCGCCCTTGAGAGGGTCTTGAGGAGATGAAGAACTGCGGTATTCGGTGTCGTGGTTTTCAACAAAGGTAACCGCATACTTACGATATCCATCCTGATAGATGAGAGGATAACCAGCAGCATCGGAAGGATTGGCAGCAAGAGACTTCCAATTATTCTGGGTGATGGCATCACGAACTCGATAGCGGAACTGGAAGTCGAAGGCAGAAGAAGTAGGTGTGCCATCGGACTTTGTGCCATCAATCCAAGACTTGATTTTGGATGAACCATCCCAATATTCGCCTACGGAGAATGCAGGTTTTGAATAAGTATTATAATCGGCGGTGAAAGAGGCAGAATAGCCTTTGACCATATCATAACGGAAACCTGTGTAACCAAGGTCTTCGAGAAGATACGTGAGGTACGCCTTAATGATTTTGTTTACATTTGCCGACTTATGATCAAGGTCGCGACAACCATCCCAACCTTCGCCAGTATCATTATTGGACGAGAGGGATACGCCTTCCTTATTTGCTTGGGTGAGGGCTGCACCACCATCATCGTTGCGACAGATGTCGGTGGACTGGAACTGGTAGGTAGTGCCATTGTAAGTCTCGGCAGGGAATCCAAACCAACCATTGCTGGTGTTGTGATGATTGATTACCACATCAGCAATAGTTCCAAGACCTTTCGACTTGAAGGTCTTAATCATAGAACGGAGTTCGGCTTCGGTTCCGAATGATGAATTCTGATTCCAATAATAGAGAGGGAGATAACCCATATTGTTGCTACCACCACAATAGCCTGAGTTTGGTATCCAGATGAGGTCGAAATAGTTGGCAAGTTCGTCTGCCTGCTTTTCGAGTTTAGCCCACTTGGTATCTGAATAACTGTCCCAGTAGAAGCCTTGAAGCATCACTTCGCCTTGAGCAGATGCGAAGAGAGAAAAGTATACAGATAAAAGAATCGAGAGGAGTGCCTTCTTAAACATATTGTTTATTTTATTAAAAAGGAGCGGGCAGAGAACTGTCCGCCCCTTTTGTCAATTTTCTTCTTATGAGAGATTTATTTCTTAGTAAGAACTACCTTGTGAGTGCCTTCGCAACCGAGATAGAGCTGAACGAGGTAAGTACCGTCGCCTTCAGGAGCGTCGAGATCCTTGCCGCTAAATTCGGTAAGATTGTCGTACATCTTAGGATCGCCGTTGGCACCACCCCAACTGATATCCCAAGCGTCATTGATGGCGAACTTGAATCCGTTGGTGAGGGTTGTAGTGAGTTCCCAACACTTGAGGTCGACATTGTATGTCATGTGCTGCGCACGATCTGCTACGTTCCAACCATTGTGGTTGCCGACACATGTGATGCTTGTAACCTCATTGAGGTAGCAAGTGTTATTGTCAGTATTTACTACAATCTGATAGAATGCGTCCTTCTCTGCGAGCTGGATATTGCCACCACCGAGAGCGATAGAGTTAGCACCTTCGCCAGCACCATACTGAGGATTGTCCCAAGAAGCATCAGTACAGAACTTGAAGCCCCAAGTGTTGGAATTGTCAGCATACTTGACGTAGTAGTAACCTACGAAGTTGTCGCCAGACTTAACGAGTGGAGAGAAGCTCCAACCATTTGCATCACCTGCATAGTAGAGAGACTCAACGAATGAAGCGTAAGAGTAAGTCCAATCCTTTGGAGAGATAGTGAACTTGTACTTGCCTGCCTTTTCGATGTTAGCACAGAAGCTGTTGCCTGCTGCACTTTCACCGAAGAAACCTGAAGTAGCATCGTCACCATTCTTCTGAGCACGGAGAAGACTGTTCCAGTCGCCTGCAGTAACAGCACTCTGAGGTGCGAAGCAGAACCACTCAGAACCAGCAGCGAGTTCGATAACACAAGAGTAAGTGCCGTCGCCATTAGCGGTCATTGGAGTTGGGTTGGAAAGATTCCAACCATTGTAACCACCTACATAGTAGTAAGCATCTTCGTTTGCGATAGCAGGGAGAGTGAGAGTCTTGACAGGGATAGTTACCTCATTAGTCTCGATTGGCATGAGAACGGCTGTAGTTTCAGCATTAACGAGGTCGGCATTCACCTTGAAATTGCACTCACGAGTAGTTGTAGCAAGCGAACCATAGCACTGCTGGAGAGCATTTGAGAGGTCGGAAGCAGAAACTACAAGGTCGTTGCCATCTGTTGTGAATGGAACTTCGAACGAGTCGTTGAGGAGCAGTTTTGTGAACTTGACAACAGAGCCTTCAGTGGCATTCTGTGCAGATACGAACTTTACAACGGAAGCAGTACCATCGGCAATTGCATTGAGGTCGATTGCATCAGTAGCAGCGGCAATAGTACCATTGACTGCACCTTGCTGAGCCTCCTGAGCATTAGACTGTGGGGCTGCCCAGTCAGTATAGTCCTCGTTGCAGGCAGCGAAGGTCATCGCTGCTGCAAGGAGAGTTGTATATAAATATATTTTTTTCATTGTTATGTGTTTTTATTATTCGGTTTGAAACCGAATGAGTTCAACAGGGAATGGAACTTATTTACTTGATGGAACCAGTGCCGTTAGTGAAGTCGAGGTAGATCTGCTTGCCTGCAGCACCCTGGAACGAGTAGTCGTCGCCGAGGTCAGCAGCCCAGTTGGATGGGATATCGCAGTTGCGATAGAAGAGAGAACCATCAGAGTTCTTGATAGTGAACTCAGTCTTCCACCAATCGATACCGCAATCAACTGCAAGACGAACTTCGCCCGCACCTGCCAATGCAGGAGATACACATGGCTCTGAAGCAGAACCGCTCATAGTGAACATGGCGTCATCCTGGAATGACCACTGGTCAGCACCTGGAGATGTTGCACCGAAGAGGTAAACCTTTGCAGGGAATGTGCTTACTTCGTAAGAGATGGCAGAACCAGCAATCTTGTTCTTAACCACAACTGTGTACCAACCTGAAGCACCATTTACCTTCATGTTGCCAGTGTCGCTATCACCACCATTGACGATGTCAGCAGCATTGTTGCCATAAGTTACCTGACCATAACCCTTGTCGTTGCCCTTCCAACCATTATCAGGATTGATCTTGAACTCATCACCATTAGCGAGATAAACGATTCCGTAAGAGAAGCCGTCCTGGCTATAAGCGAAGTGGAGAGGGATGAACTTTTGCCAACCATCAGAAGCGGCAAAGCCACCAACGATATACATCTCTGTTGGGAGAGCGAGTTCAACCTTAGGAACGTAAGCAAGAACTGAAGGGAGAGTAACCACGTTTGACTCAACATAGCCGAGATTGTCGCTTCCGGTGAGGGCTGCTGAAATCTTGACATATACTGTCTGAGCATCTGCAAGTTTGTCAGTGTTCTCTGCACCGATGAGGTCGAGAATGGCTTGGTTCACTTCCTTTGCAGGAACATTCATCTTTGCCTTGGTGTAAGTGGTCTCGAGTGCTGTCCAATTCTCTTTGTCAAGACTGAGGTACACCTTATATGTAGTAGGAGCAGTGTAACCATAGTTTGGCTGAGATGTTGTGAGTTGGAGAGACTCTGAGTTGGCAAGGTCGTATGTATTGTTGTAAGATACACCTGGAGTGTTGAGCACGAGGGAAAGACCCTGGGTATTCAACGTAGGATTGCTGTCGCGATCTTCGCTACATGAAGTAGTGATGCCGAGAGTGGCAGCTGCGATAAGCAATGAATAAAATATCTTTTTCATATTGTTATATGTGTTAGTTCGGTTGAACCGAACATTTATAAACGGGATTTTTTTGCCGATAGAGGATTAGTAGCCTTCGTTCTGGGTCATGTTGGCATTAGCATTGAGCTCGTTGGCAGGGATTGGGTAGAGGTTGTACTTCTTGTCAACACCTGAACCTGAGTAAACGCCACCCTTCCAGTCCCAGATGTAATCACTGCTTGTGAAGAGTCCGAAACGGATGAGGTCTGAACGACGACGACCTTCGAAATAGAACTCACGGCACCACTCGTCGATGATGTCACGCTCTGTGATTGACTGGTCGATAGCCTTAGCATTGGCACGAGTACGGAGAACGTTGATATTGTTCTTTGCGCCTTCAGGATCACCAAGGCGATAGTCTGCCTCAGCAATTGTGAGGTAAGCCTCAGCAACACGGAAGAGTGGAAGGTCGGTATCAGCAAATGTAGCATCCTTTGGAGAACCACCCTGAGCATAAGTGTTGTTCCACTTCAAGATGCCATAACCTGCTGTGAAAGTAGTCTTCTCCTCTGTAGAGTAAGTGCGGTCTGCATTTACGAAGAACATAGCACGGTCGTCACCTGCCTTCTCGCGGAACTGAGCAACAGATACGTCCTTCTTCTCCATCTTTGCACCATCAGAAACGAACTTGTCGATGAGGGCCTGGCGAGCACGGTTACAAGTCCACTGTGAGCTTGCAAGACTCTGATTTGGAGAATTAGAACCTGTACAAGAAGCAATAGTATAAACTGAACCACCGTATGAACGGCTTGTAGCACCATCGCAACGAGCAGCGAAGATAATCTCCTGACGAGCATTGGCATTTTCGCCATTGTCGCCCATGAAGAGCTGTTCGTATGCTGTGTAACCATTTGCAGGAGTTGTGTTGAGCTTGTAGTTTGACTTGAGAACTTCTTCTGCCATTGCCTTAGCTTCGTTCCACATTGGCTTGCCTGTATAAACCTCGGCATTGAGGTAGAGACGAGCAAGAAGCATCTTAGCAGCAGTCTTGTCGGCACGACCATAGTTGTTGTCGTCACCACAATAATCAGCAAGGAGATCGCCGTCACCTTCAGTAATTGCCTAAGAGTTCGTTGACTACATAGTTGAACATATCTGTACGAGACTTCTCAACTGGAAGGTCGCTATTGTAGTGCTCCTTGAATGGTGCCTTACCGAAGAGGTCGATGAAGTAGTAGTCCATCAAAGCACGGATGAAGCGAACTTCAGCACGATTCTGCTTAACCTGGGCATCAGTTGTACCTTCAGTCTGGTCGAGGTAGAAATTGCAGAGAGTCACATTGTACATGATACGATAGTAAGTGAGCTCGTTGTAACCAACACTTGAGTTCCAAGCGATGTTGGTGAGTTCAGGGATTGAAGCATCACCCTGCCATGTCCAGATTGTTTCGTCCGAACAGAGTTCCTGAGCTTCGAAAATACGACGATAGAATGATGAGTTACCTTCGTCGAACTGTGCCATATCTGGGTCGCCGGCAGCACCTTGCTGACCTGTGAGCACAAGACTTGAATAAACCTTAGCAAGATACTGAGTCATATCGAGCTCTGTATTGGTCTGCTCATCCTGAATGCTCTGGTTGAGATCCTGAAGACATGATGTGGAGCTGAAACCAAGAAGAGCAGCAAGAGCTACAGGTGCTAAATTCTTTATATATCTAAGTTTCATAATGTATATCTTTTTATTTGATTAGAAGTTGAGGTTAAGACCAAGCATATAAGTGCGAGGACGTGGGTAAACGCTACCATCAACACCACCTGCATTTTCAGGATCGATACCCGAATACTTTGTGATGCAGAATGGGTTCTGAACGAGAACGTAGATACGACCTGCAAGACCCTTGTAAGCCTCACCCTTGAAGAGGTTCTGGAATGAGTAACCGAGAGTGATGTTGTCGCACTTAACGAACGAAGCGTTCTGTACGAAGTAGTCGCTCATGTAGTAATCTGACTTACCTGTGAATCCGAGGCGAGCAGCTTCCTGAGTGCGGTTGCTCCAAGCACCATTTGCGTATACGTTAGCACCGTTACAAGTGTTAGAGAGGAAGTCGTTGTAGAGGTAGTTGTTGAGACTTGCACGGAAAGTGAAGCTGAAGTCCCAGTTCTTGTAGATAAACTTGTTTGTCATACCCATAAGAACGTCAGCTGCTGACTTCTTGTAAACGTACTTGTCATCTGCGTTGATCTGGCCATCACCATTGCGGTCAACGAACTGACCTTCGATAGCGTTGCCGTCAGCATCATAAACCTGCTGATATACATAGAATGAGTTTGATGGATAACCAACCTTATTGACCATCACACTGGTTGTTAAGACCTGCAGAGATTGAACTACCTGCAAGGAATTCATCGTTGCCGTTGAGGTGAGTGATCTTGTTCTGGTTGTAACCAACATTATAGTTGATCTGCCAAGTGAAGTTCTTAGTAACGATTGGACGTGCAGTGATATTGAATTCGATACCCTTGTTCTCGAGGTCACCTACGTTGACTGGTCTTGTAGTTACCGAAACCAACACCTGATGCGATTGCTACGGTAGAGATAAGGTCTGTAGTCTTGCGATAGTAAGCGTCGATGCCACCTTCGATGCGGTTGTTGAGGAAACCGAAGTCAAGACCTACGTTGTAAGTAGTGGTCTTTTCCCATGTGAGGTCTTCGTTGTACATCTGAGGACGCATTGTGTAGTAAGATGTATTACCGATAGAATACTGACCGAACTGGTTACCGATAACGTAACGTGGAACAGAGTAGAAGTCAATGTTGATATCCTGCTGACCTGTGATACCGTAAGAGAGGCGAAGCTTGAGTTCGTTCATAATGTCCTGATTCTGCATGAACTTCTCATTGACGATCTTCCAAGCGAATGATGCTGCTGGGAAGTAACCTGCACGGTGACCCTTGGCAAACTTAGAAGAGTTATCGTTACGGAAGTTAACCTGAAGGAGGTAACGGCCGAGGAGACCATACTGGACACGACCGAAGTAGCTTACGAGAGTATTTACATAAGTATGGAGAGTCTCATCAAGGTTTGTGTGATCCTTCCATGTTGACTCATCGAGGTTGAGGTTTGCACCAAGCCAGTTGCCACCACCATCACTGTAGACGTGACGATGGAAGTGCTGCTCTTCTGCACCGATCATTACGTTGAGGTCGTGAACCTCGTTCCAATTGTGTGCATAGTTGAGAGTGGCATTTGTCTGAAGGTTATACTTTGAAGACTTAGAATAACCTGACCAACCATAGTAGTTGTTTGAGTAAGAGTAAGGACTGATGTCTGTGTTCTGAGTACCATTAGAGTAGTCACCGCTGATGCTTGCGTTGATTGAGAGGTCTTCGAAACCATGAATCTTATAAGTAGCACCAATATTGCCAAGGAATACGTTTGCCTTAGCACGATCATCCTTATTCTTATAGAGAGCAACTGGGTTCTGTGGAGTGTTAGTGTTAGTTACAGGACCTGTCCAATCAGCAATCTTACTTGCACCGATAAGGCTCTGGTAGTAACCACCTGTAGTTTCCTGACCAGCTACATAAACTGGCTGAGTTGGGTCCATATTAACCGAACCACCGAATACACCACCATCTACATAGTTATTAGTAGAGTACATGTACTTTGCAGAAACGTCAAACTTCAAGTGATCATTGAGGAATGATGGGTTGACGTTGACAGAAGCTGTGAAACGCTGGTAGTTAGAAGTCTTTGCAATACCGTTCTGGTCTGTATAACCGAGACCTACACGATAAGGCATGTTCTTAAGACCGCCATTGATGCTAACCTGATGGTCAGTGCTGATGGCGTTGCGATAGATTTGCTTCTGCCAATCAGTATTTGCATTTCCAAGAACTGAGAGAGCAGATTCGCCAACAAGACCTTTCTGAACAAGGCTGTTAGCATAAGAGCGGAACTCATCAGCTGTCATGACGTCACGCTTCTTTGCAATAGTAGCAACACTTACGTTTCCGTTGTAAGTAACCTTTGGAGCAGAGCCTGCCTTACCCTTCTTTGTAGTGATGATGATGACACCATTTGATGCACGAGAACCATAGATAGCTGTTGCAGATGCATCCTTAAGAACTGTGAGAGTCTCGATATCTTCTGGGTTAACCATTGCGAATGGGTTGCAAAGACCCTGAACACCATCGTTATCCATTGCAAGACCATCGATGATGAAGAGAGGATTGTTGCTTGCAGAGAGTGAAGAACCACCACGGATACGGATTGTAGCCGAACCACCAGGAGTACCGCCGTCTGATACAACGCTCACACCGGCAATCTTACCCTGGAGCATATCCTGAGTACTTGTAGTGA
>DCIW01000260.1:14001-21312 GCA_002317225.1 Prevotellaceae bacterium UBA1716
CCTTTGACATTTCATCTGGCTTGATAGCTGTAACAGCACCTGTCATGTCATTCTTCTTAACAGTACCGTAACCGATTACGACCTGTTCGTTAAGCATCTTCGAATCCTCAACAAGTGTGATTGTGAGGTTTGGAGCTGCCTGAACTTCCTGTGTGAGATAGCCCACGAAAGAAACAACGAGAGTTGCTCCTCTTGGAACACTGAGAGAGAAGTTACCATCGAAGTCGGTAACTACGCCATTGCTTGTGCCTTTCTGTACGACTGTAGCACCAGCAACTTCACCCAAATTGTCCTTTACATGTCCCTTAACTGTGATGTTTTGGGCCAATGCAGAAACGGACATCAACATTCCTACCAACAAGGTGATAAGAAATCTGAAGTTAAACTTCTGTTTCATGATGATTTTGGTTAAGTTTAGTTATTAATAAAGTTGTTTGATTATTTTATTTTTACAATTGCTTCAAACTGATTGCAAATCCGCCACCGCTTGCACTCTTAATCTTGAGTACGCTCTTGCTTGTAACGGTCTGCTTAGTAATCTTGTAACTCTGTGGGTTCTTGTCCCATGAGGCATCTTTGCCATCGGCATAGATAGTAGCCTGATACTTCTTGCCTGGAGTAAGGAAGTCGAGTTTGAGAGTAGAGAGGTGTCCATTTTCATCAACCGATGAACCAACGAACCAGTTTTCTGAGTTCTTATCCTTACGAGCTATAGTAACATAGTCACCTGGTTCTGCTTCAAGATAAACAGACTTCTGCCAATCAACAGGAACATCCTTGATGAATTGGAAGGCATCCATGTGAGGTTTGTAGTTCTCAATGAGGTCGGCAGCCATTTGGAGAGGGCTATATAATACAAGGTATAGACCAAGCTGACGAGCGAGAGTTGAACGAACCTTGCTTGTGTTATCTGCTGCCACCTTTGAGAGATCCATCTGGAAGATACCAGGAGTATAGTCCATTGGGCCACCAATGAGACGTGTAAATGGAAGGATGGTAGTGTGATTAACTGGGTTTCCACCGAATGACTCATATTCAGTACCACAAGCACTTTCGTTTCCAATCCAGTTAGGATAAGTACGGCAAATACCTGTTGGGCGAGTTGCTTCGTGAGCATTTACCATAATCTTATAGTCGGCTGCCTTTGTGATGCAACGGAGGTAGTGGTTGTTGAGCGACTGAGAATAATGATGTTCGCCATAAGGAACGATATCACCTACATAACCACTCTTTACTGCATTATAGCCATTATCAACCATAAATTGATATGCCTTATCGAGAAGACGATCGTAATTAGCAGTTGAAGAAGATGTTTCATGGTGCATAATCATCTTTATGCCCTTTGAAGCAGCATATTCGTGGATAGCTTTCACATCAAAGTCTGGGTAAGCAGTAACGAAGTCGAAGACATAATCCTTCTGATGACCAAACCAGTCTTCCCAACCTTCGTTCCAACCTTCAACAAGAACTGCATCAAATCCGTGTTCTGCAGCAAAGTCGATATATTCCTTTACATGAGCAGTGTTAGCACCATGACGGCCATTTGACTTGCACTTCTTATAATCAGTTACACCGAGCTGAACGCTATATACATCATCTGTATATGCCCAACTGCTCTTGTTTGTAATCATTTCCCACCAAACACCAACATACTTAGTAGGCTTAATCCAAGATGTATCCTGAATCTTACAAGGTTCGTTAAGATTGAGAGTGATACGAGAAGCGAGGATGTCCTTTCCGCTTTCACCAACGATAATAGTACGCCAAGGAGAAGTAGAAGGAGTCTGGATACGACCCTTAATACCTTGAGCATCAGGAGTAAGATGAGAAGTAAAGATCATGTTCTTGTCATCAAGTTCGAGATGCATTGTAGCATAATTGATACATGCTGCTTCGTGAAGATTGATATAAAGACCTTCGTCTGTCTTCATCTGGAGAGAAGTCTGAACGCAAGTAGGACCAGCAGGAGTTTGTGAAGAATTATCCTTGATAGCAGCCTTCATTCTGCCACGAATCTCGCTCAACTTAGTAGTTTGCCATTCATACTCTTGAGTATCATAATCACCAGCAATCCACCAAGCTTTATGGTCACCTGCCATACGGAACTGAGACTTTTCTTCCTCGATAAGGAAGTAAGTGAGGTTCTTCTGTGAAGGGAATTCGTAGCGGAATCCAAGACCATCGTTGAAGAGACGGAAACGGATAAGAATCTTGCGATCGTTCTTTGGTTGAGAAAGAGTTACAGCGAGTTCGTTGTAGTTATTGCGAATTGCTGATTCCTCGCCCCAAACAGGCTTCCATGTTTCGTCGAAAGAAGATGACTCAGTCTTTTCAATCTTGAAACCAGTAGTCATGTCTGCCTTACGAATCACTTCGTTTGAAGGAGTAAAACTCTTGTAGTCAAAGTCTTTAGCCTTATCAGGATTTTCCTTTACAAGTTGGAGTCCGAGATGGCTATCACCAACAACAGTTTTGTTGCCATACATAAGGTTGTATGTAGGGCGGCCTTCAGAGTCAACAGAAAAGTTCATCTGAAGCTTTCCGTTTGGAGAAGTCAACTTCTGTGCAAACAATGCTATTGCAAAGAAGGCAAAAAGAGGTGTGATAAGAAGTCTTTTCATTAGATTTTATAAGTTAGGTATGCAAATATACAAACTTTTATAATACGTTGTACTTTTTTTGCATACAATTATATTATTTAATCATTTTTATTTAGAATTCGAGCACAAGAATGCCACGTTTTTCGATATTTAATGTTCCATTAAGTGAAATCTTCTTACCGGAGATTACATCTGTAGCAACCGACTTAGGAAGAACCTCTGAATATGGAGTAAGGTCGAGAGTCTGAGCCTTATTTGTTCCGTTCATGATAACGGTAACAGTCTTGCCATCTTTCTGACGAGCATAAACGTAGCAACCGCTTCGGATGCAATAGTGAGTAAGTTTACCGAATGCAACGGTTTCATTGCCCTTACGCCAATTGAGAAGTTTCTTTGTAAAATCGAAGTATTCGTTTTGGAGCGAAGTGCGACCTTCCTTTGTAAATGCATTGTTCTTATCGCCTTCCCATCCACCAGGGAAGTTCTGTCGGAGAGCACCATCATTCACACTCTTATTTGCATACATACCAATTTCATCTCCATAATAGAGTTGTGGAATGCCGCGAAGAGTAAGAAGAAGAGTAAGAGATTGCTTATAGCGAGTGATGTCCTTTGCCTTTTCCTCAGTTGGTTGGAAACGGTTTGTATCGTGGTTTGCAAGGAAAGTGAGAAGATGGTCAGTATCTGCATAAACGATATCTTGTGAAAGGTAAGCGTAAAGTTTTGCAAATCCATAATCCCATTCATCGGTCTCTTCATCCACAATAGATGTGAGAAGGTACATGAGAGGAAAATCCATCACTGTCTTGAGTTCGCTATTGAGAGGGGCGGCAAGTCTGCTACCCTTCTGCCAATAGCTAACACCAACATTATTATTAATCCAAGTTTCTCCAACTATATTAAATCCAGGGTATTGTGCCTCAACTTCCATGCACCAACGCTTCATCATGTCGAAGTCGTTGTAAGGATAAGTGTCCTGACGAATACCATCAATACCAGCATATTCAATCCACCAAATACTTGCTTGGATAAGGTAATCTGCAACGAGTTTATTCTTTCCGTTGAGGTCTGGCATTGTCTTAACGAACCAACCATCAATGGTGAGTTTCTTATCCTGAACAGATGCATGTGGATCGGCAGGAGCACCCGTCTTGTAAGTAGTCTGGGTGAATTTGCTATCGTAATTGAACCAATCGTCTGCTGGTCGGTCTGTGAAAAGGAAATTCTCCGAACCACAATGATTGAACACAATATCTTGGATTATCTTAATGCCCTTATTATGAGCCTCATCAACAAAGTTCTTGTACTCTTCGTTGGTTCCGTAACGAGGGTCGGTCTGATAATAGTTTGTGATGGCATATCCATGATAACTCTGCTCTGGCATATCGTTTACGAGAGTTGGAGTTGGCCAAATAGCTGTGACTCCAAGTTCCTGAAGATAATCGAGATGCTGAGTCATACCCTTGAGGTCTCCACCATGACGAGCCATATCCTCTTGTCCCCATTTGTTTTCCTTCATACCCTTATACATCTTTGCCTTTTCCTTATCGGTTGTGGCTGATGCGAAACGGTCTGGCATGAGAAGGTAAACCACATCACTTGCATCGAATGAGTTGACCTTACGATTTGAGAGCGCCTTGAGTTCGTAAGGAATTGTCTTCACTACTTTCTTTCCGTTCTTGAGAAGGATATCAAACTTCTGAACTGGAGCCTCCTTTGTGTCTATATATATAATAAGGTAGTTCTTGTTTGTTGTACGAACCACATTCTTAATTGTCAATTTCTGTGCCCCATTGAGAGCAACATCAAGATCACCAAGTTCTGTGCCATGGATCAGAATCTGAAGTTCGGTGTTCTGCATACCAGCCCACCAATTGAGAGGGTGAACTTGCTCGACCGTTGTCTTGGCATTGAGTCCCAGAAACGAAAAGAGACTTGAGAAAATCATAGCAATTAGTGTTAAACGTTTCATCTAAATAAGTTTTAAGTCTTGTTAAAAAGATTTGATTTCGGTTGCAAAGTTATGAATTATTTTCATATAAAAAAGCGATACAAATAAAAATATAAATATGCTCAAATGCTAACTCTTTGATAAACAAAAGAATCATATTACGTTAAATATCGAAAAATATAAATGAAATTACAAATAAAAATCGTATATTTGCACCCAAAATCATAACAACTAACTAAATTTAGTCCCCAAAATAGTCCAAAAAATGAACAGGATAATCACTCTCCTCATGTCATTGTTCGCACTCTCGGCAATGGCACAAACTCCCAAGAATCTTGGTGCAGACATCTCCCTCCTTCCACGTTACGAGGAGTATTCCACTCCTTATTATACGAGTAGCGGAAGCAAGATTAGCGATGTCCTCACATACCTTCGCGATGATGTCAAGATGAATTCGGTTCGTGTTCGTTTGTTTGTTAATCCAACAAATGCGAACAAGGATGGCGTGTTCCAGGACTTGGCTTATGTCACCAAGTTTGGCAAACGAATCAAGGATGCGGGAATGCAGTTCATGCTCGATATCCATTACTCAGACTCATGGGCTGATCCAGATAATCAGAACATACCTTCATCTTGGTATAAGGGTTCGTTGTCGTCTTCCAACCCATCTGATGCTGCTTTGGTAGATAGCATGTACTCATATACAAAGCGTACTCTTGAGCATCTTAACGCAAATGGTGCAACTCCTGATTTTGTTCAGATTGGTAATGAGGTGTCGTTTGGTATGTTGTGGCGAACTAGTAGCGACCGATGCTATTCTAATTCTTCGTCTTCGGTTTGGAAGCGTTTCACCAACCTTCTCTCTTCTGCATCAAAGGCGGTTCGTGAAGTTACTCCAAAGGCAAAGATTATTCTTCATGTAGAGCGAGTGGGCAATACATACGACACTCCAGAGAAGTTCTATACCACAATGAAGAATAATGGTGTGGATTATGATATTATCGGACTCTCTTATTACCCATTCTGGCATAATAACTTGACCAATCTCTCAAGCTCATTAAGCACTCTTGAAAAGACTTTCCCAAACAAAGAAATTCAGATTGTTGAAACTGCATGTTATTATCAGTATTATGACGGTTCATCATACGGTTGGTCAGTCACTCCAGAGGGGCAAAAAGCGTTTCTTGATGATTTGATTACCACTCTCAACAAACATTCTCATGTAACAGGCCTCTATTATTGGTGTGCAGAAGAGAACGGAAGTGGTGGTGCAAGTTGGAATGCGAATAAGATTGTCATCAACACATGGCTCAATCGTGGTCTTTGGGACAACTCCACTCATAAGGCTTTGCCAGGTTTGATGTCACTTCTGAAGTTTAATGGTGATCATACCATGGACATCTCTTCCCCATCCGTTTCATCAAACGAAAACATTTATAATTTGCAAGGAATCAAGCTTTCCGCTGTGCCTGAGAAGGGTATATATATAAAAGGTGGAAAGAAATATGTGGGTAAGTAAGATGCCATTTAAGAAAAAAAGTCTAAATTTTTTATTTTATCCTACATCCTACACCTTTTGAAGATAATAATTCCTATTTGGCAAAATACGCTTAAACGCATTGATTCATAGTGTAGTTAAGTTGTCTGCCACAGTTTGGCAAAGCTTTGCCACATTGATGGCAAACGTTTGCCAAACTGTGGCAAAACTATATACGTCCTTATGTGTTTGTACTCTCGAATTGATGAAGATGTATGTTTCATATTAGATTATTCATGATTTACGTTCAAAAAGGGTGTAGGATGTAGGATAAAAATAAAAATTTCGATCTTTTTTCTATTTTATTTCAATCAAGAACAGGTCGATATTATTATACAAAGCTTATTGCCAAAAATAAAAGAGTGAAGACGTTATATCTTCACCCTTTTTGCTTAATATAGTGATTCGTTTATATCAAAAACGAGTTCTGCATCCTTGAGTCGTGGATGATGAGCATCCTTTTCCGAGAGGATTCTGTTCTCGTTAGGCACTTGCCAATCGATTTCAAGATCTGGATCATCCCAAGCAATAGCACCTTCACTTTGTGGAGCATAGTAGTTGTCGCACTTGTACTGGAAGACAGCCTCTTCGCTCAATACCGCAAAACCATGTGCAAAGCCACGAGGTACGAAGAACTGACGATGATTCTCGGCTGTAAGCAAACAACTAACGTGCTTTCCAAAAGTGGGACTACCCTTTCGGATATCAACTGCCACATCAAGTACTGCACCTTTCACCACACGAACAAGTTTGCTCTGAGTGAATGGAGGTTTCTGGTAGTGAAGACCACGTACCACACCTGCTATTGACATACTTTCGTTATCTTGCACAAACTGAGTCTTACAAACTTTCTCCTCAAATTCCTTCTGAGAGAATGACTCGAAGAAATATCCGCGAGCATCACCGAACAAACGTGGTTCGATAATCTTTACGCCCTCTATTTCAGTATCAATTACATTAATCATACTATTGCTTTTTTCTAATTTTGTGCAAAGATAGATATTTTTTTTGAGGTAAAGTTATTTTCAGGTTTATTTTTTATGCACGAGTTAACCAATTTACATCTTCTTATTCTTTGGATACTTATTAAATCTATATGTCAAATGCACGATGAAGTATGAAGGAATGACATTTGTGAATGACTCAGTCTTACCTTGTGCGTTGATAGTTCGTTGGATGTTAGAGAGGTTTCCAAGCACATCAAATCCATCTGCCTGAACAAC
>DCIW01000051.1 GCA_002317225.1 Prevotellaceae bacterium UBA1716
AATATCCCGAAAGAATATTACGAACGTGTGGTTCCTCTATGGCCACTCGTTGGTTATATTACAGGTGGAGCAATGGCACTTATTGCTTGGTTCACATTCAGTCTGCCATTGTACACAAGCGTGATACTTTGCCTTATCATCCGTGTATTGATAACTGGAGCTCTTCATGAAGATGGATTTGCCGACTTCTGCGATGGTTTCGGTGGAGGAACAAATCGACAGCGTACGTTAGAAATAATGAAGGACTCGCATATCGGAACTTATGGAGTGCTTGGACTGATATTGTACTTCCTGCTTCAAGTAAGTACGATGGGAAGAATGTTCGAAAACAATGACAGTCCTCTTCACATTGCCTTGATTATCATTTCGGCTGATGTGTTCTGCAAATGGATTTCGTCCACCATCATCTATTATCTTCCTTATGCGAGAAAGGCAGAAGAAGCAAAGAACAAACTTGTATACAAGCAAGTAAGTTGGAGCGAGAAGATTATCAGTCTTATCATTGGCATTTTGCCTTTGGTTGCAACTTCAATCGTTCTGAATTCTATTTTCTTTATTATACCAGCCATAGCAGCCATCATCACAGCAATTTATCTTTTCCATTTCATGAACAGAAAGATTCAAGGCTATACGGGCGATTGCTGCGGAGCAACTTTTATCATTACCGAGGCAGTTTTCTATCTTATCCTTATTTGCTGATGAAACGTATATCAGTCATATTTTCAGTATTATCCATACTCCTCATCACTGCTTGTTCGCACGAAGGACGGCAGATGAAGATGTTGGCAGATGTCGACAGTTTGATAATGGTAAATGCTGACAGTGCCAAGTCAATCCTTTTAGGGATGGACAGGGAGATGGTTGATGCACCCGACGAAGTGAAGGCGTATTACAATCTGCTTAGGGTAAAGACTGATGACAAGACTTTTGTGGAGCATACTTCCGATTCCCTGATTTGTTCTGTTGCAGATTATTACGAGAAGGTGGGCCGCCGAGAGCGACTGCCCGAAACTTATTACTACATAGGTCGTGCCAATGTTGACATGAAGAATAGCGAAAAGGCTCTATTCTATTTGCAGAAAGCGATAATGCAAGACAGCACGTTTGTTTCCCCTAATCTTCGTGGACGAGCTTATGCACAGATAGGTTATATCTATCATCGCAACTGCCTTTTTGAAGATGCTAAGAATATGCATGTTATAGCATACACTTACTTTAAGGAGTCGGGCGACACGCTCTTCATGCGATACTGCAAGGACGAGATTCGCACCATTGATTCGCTCTAGATGAATGTGAAACTTGATTCGGTAGCGATTGGAGGAACAAAACTGAAAATAATGCGAATCAACGAGAAACTTCGCGGTTCCATACTGAAAGACGAAAACACAAAACTCCAATCTAACTACGAGAAGAGCACTCGCTGGCATAACGTAATGGAAATTGCCATTGCAATTCTTGTTGTCATTGCTGCTGCAATTGGCATGTTCTACATAAAGAGAAAGATTGCTCGAAATGCAGAAGTCAATAATGAGGTTGTTTCGGATAATCAGCAACCAACGATGACAAAACGTAAGTTCTACGACAAAGAAATCAACGAACTTTTGATTGAGCATATCAAGCAAAACAAGTTGCTCAAACAAACTGATTGGAAACTTATTGAAGAACGACTACTTACTGAGTTCCCCGAGTTTAAGGACAAGTTGTACTCGATATATCATCTTTCCGAAACCGAGTATCATATCTGTATGCTTATCAAACTTGAGACGGCACCTTCGAATATAGCAAAACTAATGGCGATGAGTAACAGTTCAATCAGTCAAAACCGCCTTCGTATGCAGCAAAAGGTGTTCAATGGCTCTGGTACAGCAAAAGATTGGGACAATTTTGTATTATCGTTGTAATTTTAGATAAAAACATTCAACTTTCGTGGTTGACATTTGTTGTTGCAACATTCTTTCTACGAAAGCGTCGGTCAAGCCGAACGATAAGCAACATTGCAAAACAATCTGTACTACCCTTGAAAAGTTGAATGGATTTATACTCTAACCCTATTAGACGTTGAATGATGATTGCTTATCCCTTATATAGGTATAATGATAGACATGATCTTCTTCCTGATAATCTGCTAATTGTTCGTAATGTACTGATTATCAGTATTTATAAAATTAACAAATCGGCAAAAGAAACAAACTGGAAACAAAAATTACCGAAAACCCCAAGTTGCAAACAAGAGAAAACAAAAATTAACGTGGAAAGTATCGGAAATTTGCATTTTCTGTCATTAGGAATACAAACTCGAATGGTTGTGGTAGAGTTTTTTAAGTGGTAAGTTATAAGTACAAAGAAGACCGCAGCTTTGCAATAAAAATAAAGCTTATATTACAAAGTAACAAGTTTTCATGACAAATAACGGTTAAAATTATTAAATTATTTGGTGGTTGTAAATTTATTACCTAATTTTGCAGCATAATTTAATCAAAATCAGATAAAGATGCCAGAGATAGTCAGATTTTATGGAATTGTAATCAAGATGTTCTTTAAGCCTAAAGAGCACGAACCTTCTCATATACATGCTATCTACAATGAGTATGTAGGATTATTCAACATCAAAACCTTTGAGATGTTTGAAGGTGATCTTCCAAAAGAAGGCACAAGAATTAGTAACAGAATGGCTGACCCAGCATTCTGAAGAACTTCAGGATATGTGGGACAAGCAAGTAATTACAAAACTTCCACCATTATGATACCAAGAATTTCTAAATTGTCTATCCTTGATGACTATATCCTCTTCGTTGAGTTTGATGACGGATATAAGGTAATGTATGATGTAAAGGATGATATAAACACACTTCCTTCATTTCGAGCATTAGTAGATGTTTATGGCCTTTTCAACCAAGCACAATTAGATACCAGCCGTACCTGTGTGTATTGGAATGATGAGATTGATTTGGCAAGCGACAGTATCTACGAGTACGGAAAGGCCGCATAATTATGACACTCACAAAGATTTGGTTCGAGAATGACCGCATCTACGGTTTGACTGATGAAGGCAAAACTGTATGGCAGTCTCTCCTGTGGTACAAGCGTCTCAATGCTGCCACAGAAGAACTGCGTAATGACTACGAGATTGACGACGAGGGAATACACTGGTATGCTCTCGACGAGGATATTTCGTTTGAAAGCTTTGAGTATAACGATCCAGAACCTCAGGGTATCTCTCGTGTGTTCCTAACACACCCAGAGCTCAACGCCTCTGCTGTCGCACGTCGTGTCGGCATCAGCCAAAGTTTGATGGCTC
>DCIW01000225.1 GCA_002317225.1 Prevotellaceae bacterium UBA1716
AACAAAGTTTCTGACCAATCTCAGCGATACTCGCAGAAAGCAATATTTCCTTATGCTTCATAATGATAACCGCATCAAGCAAGTCTTCCACATCGTCCACCATGTGAGTGGAAATGATGATGGTCCTGTCCTCGTTAGCATGGGCAGCTATAAGCTTACGGAACACAATCTTCGAAGTGATATCAAGTCCGTTAGTTGGTTCATCCATCAACAAGTATCGGGTGTTGCAAGCCAATGCCAGAGCAATCATTGCCTTACGATTACCACCCATAGAGAGCGAACGGATCTTCACATTGATGTCAACTATCAGTTCCTCTGCAATCTTCAAGAAGTAATCCATGTCGAAGTTAGGGTAGATCTTCTGGTAGAACTTAGCAAGTCCCTTAGCACTCTCATTGCTCATCTTCGAAAACTCCTCGCCCAAAACATAAATATCCTGGAGCATAGCGAGCGACTTATCGTGAGAGCTGATGCCATCAATCTTGCATTCACCCTCACCCTTGAGCAATCCTGCAATCACATTCATAAGAGTAGATTTGCCCACACCATTCTGTCCGAGCAAGCCATAGATATGACCTTCTGGCAGCTGGAGGTTGATATTCTCAAGAACCTTTCTTGAAGAATTGTAACCGAAGTTTAAGTTGACTAACGAAATCATATAAATCCTTTTATTATTAGTTATTTAACTGTACTATTTCAATAGAACGGTGCAAAGGTAAATGCTTTTATTTTTATCTCCAAATATTTCTGCAATTATTTTTCGAAAAAGATGAAAAAAGTTGCTGCGAGCACTAATAATAAATAAGGTGTGATAAACGATGAATTGGATAAAATATTGCAAAAACTTGATTAATTCATTTATTACTTGTACCTTTGTGGCAAATTGGAATACATGAAACAGTTAGAGAAGAAAATACAGAAGAAGTTCAACAAGGGATGTGTGGACTATGGCTTATTTGCCGATGGCGACAAGATACTTGTGGCACTGTCAGGAGGTAAGGACTCCCTTATGCTCCTAAAGTTGATGGCGGCTCGTGCTCGCATCTTCCGACCACAAATCACAGTGGAGGCTGCCCATGTCATTATGGACAACATCCCTTATGAGACTGACCGCTCATACATCGAAGGGTTTTGTAAGGATTGCGGAGTGAAGTTGCACATTCTGCATTCTTCGTTCGATGAGAGTACCGACCCTCGCAAGACTCGCTGTTTCCTTTGTTCGTGGAACAGACGAAAAAGACTGTTTGAGTTTGCCACTGAAAATGGTTTCAATAAAGTGGCACTTGGTCATCACATGGATGATATTCTGACCACTCTGCTCATGAATATGACCTTCGAAGGCAATATGCAGACTATGATGCCCATGCTCAAGATGGAGCATTATCCCATCAGTATCATTAGGCCTATGTGCTTAGTGGCTGAAGAGGATGTGAGGCAATATGCGGAAATGGCTGGTTTCCACAAACAAAAAGTGGTTTGCCCCTATGAGGAGCAAACCAACCGAAAAGCTATAAATGATGTGTTTCACACTCTTGAGAAACTGAACCCCGAGGCCCGCTACAGCCTTTGGCGTTCGGTGATGAAATGATGTGCGTTATACGATGCCCTGAGCAAGCATAGCCTTTGCAACCTTCATGAAACCAGCTACATTAGCACCCTTGACATAGTTTACATAACCATCTGTCTGCTTGCCATACTTGACACACTGCTCGTGGATGTTGTGCATAATCTGATGCAACTTCTGGTCAACCTCTTCTGCTGTCCAAGCAAGATGCATTGCGTTTTGAGTCATCTCAAGACCACTTGTAGCAACACCACCTGCATTGACTGCCTTGCCTGGAGCATAAATCATCTTGCTCTCGATGAATGCATCGATTGCCTCAGGAGTACAACCCATATTAGAGATTTCGCCTACACAGATGCAACCATTGTTGATGAGGTTCTGGGCATCTTCGCCATTGAGCTCGTTCTGAGTAGCACAAGGAAGGGCGATGTCGCACTTCACTTCCCAAGGATGCTTGCCTGCTACGAATGTGCTGCCAGGGAACTCGTCTGCGTAAGGTTGGCAGATGTCGTTTCCACTTGCACGAAGTTCGAGCATATAATCAATCTTCTCTTCGTTAAGACCCTCTGGATCGTAGATGTAACCGTCAGGACCAGAGATAGTGATTACCTTTGCACCGAGTTGTGTAGCCTTAGTTGCTGCACCCCATGCTACATTGCCGAAACCGCTGATTGCTACAGTCTTACCCTTGATGTCATGACCATGAGTTTGGAGCATTTCGTTAACGAAATAGAGTCCTCCGAAACCTGTTGCTTCAGGACGGATAAGACTGCCTCCGAATTCGAGACCCTTACCTGTGAGCACACCGCTCCAGTCGCGTGTGATACGCTTGTACTGACCGAAGAGATAACCTATCTCGCGACCACCAACACCGATATCACCTGCAGGAACATCAATCTCTGGACCAACATAACGATAGAGCTCGGTCATGAAAGACTGACAGAAACGCTGAATCTCTGCTTCGCTCTTTCCGCGAGGAGAGAAGTCGGAACCGCCTTTGCCGCCACCCATAGGAAGGGTAGTGAGGGCGTTCTTGAAAGTCTGTTCAAATCCTAAGAACTTCAGAATACTGAGGTTCACACTTGCATGGAAACGGAGTCCGCCCTTGTAAGGACCGATGGCACTATTGTACTGCACGCGATAACCAAGGTTTACCTGCACTTCGCCCTTGTCGTCAACCCAAGGCACACGGAAAGTGATGATTCGCTCTGGCTCAACGAGTCGCTCGATAATCTTAGCGCGTTCGAACTCTGGATGCTTGTTGTAGATGTCTTCGATTGACATCAATACTTCGTGAACTGCCTGAAGGTATTCCTTCTCACCTGGATGCTTCTGCTCGAGGTGCTGCATGATATTCTGAATGTTCATAATATAAATATGTATAAGGTTAAAATGTTTTTCCTTTGACAATTTGTAATGAATTGCGCCTCAAAATTAGGTATAATCTTTATTGGGCATACGATGTTGTGTGATTATTTTATAAAAACACTAACAAAATGCTAAAATAATCTTCTATCATCCCTTATTTGCAAAGTGGACATGCCAAAACCCTTACCTTATCGTTAGTATTACGATATCTAATCCTCTAAAAACGGTCAAAATACGCCTATTTAATGATTGTTGTCAAGAAAAATGTAACTACTCAGCCTTCTTGA
>DCIW01000014.1:0-28192 GCA_002317225.1 Prevotellaceae bacterium UBA1716
CAGATTGATGGGGTTATCAAGCAGATAAAGTGCGGAATTCGTAGCGTGAGTTGCTATGGCGGTCGTGCCGCTATGGACGAGCATCGTGTAATGCAAGGCGTTATGCCTCATGTGGTTATTGCCACTCCTGGACGACTCGTGGATCATTTGCAGAAAGAGAATTTTGACTCGTCGAATGTGGAAACGCTTGTCATCGATGAGTATGACAAATGTCTTGAGTTTGGTTTTGAGAAAGAGATGACTGCCGCTTTCGAGTTGCTCCCAACAGTTAAGCAGAAGGTACTTTGCTCTGCCACTCGTTCTATCAAACTTCAGTTGCCTGTCACTCTCGACTATCTTGGTCAGGAAGAAGAACTCGAAAGTCGCATTGCTCTTCATCTTGTCAATTCTCCTATAAAGGACAAGCTCGAAACGCTTATCTGCCTTCTCCGTTGTTTCGGACAGAAGCAGACAATTGTCTTCCTCAATTATCGTGAGGCAGTGGAACGCACATACAACTTCTTGAAGAAGGAAGGTGTGCAATGCGAGATGTTTCATGGTGCGATGGAGCAGGAGAAGAGAGAGCGTAGCATATATAAGTTCTCCAACGGAACAAGCAATGTTCTTGTCTCTACCGACCTTGCCGCTCGTGGTCTCGATTTCCCTGATATCGATAATATTGTGCATTATCATCTTCCTCTGAACGAAGAGGCTTACATCCACAGAAATGGTCGTACTGCTCGTTGGGAGGCAGAAGGAAATTCGTACTTCTTGCTCAATGAAGAGGAGAGTGTTCCTGATTATGTTATTGAGAAGAATGGAGAGATTCCTGAGTTCTATATTCCAAAAAATCTTCCTCCTGTCAAGCCTTCTATCTGGGCAACTGTATATATAGGAAAGGGAAAGAAGGACAAGATTTCGAAGGTCGATGTGCTTGGAACTCTCTGCAAAATTGGTGGGTTAGATAGGAGTGAAGTGGGACGAATAGATGTTAAGGAACATCAGTCGTTTGCTGCTGTTCATCGTAATAAATTGCCTATGCTCCTCTCTCGTTTGAAAGGTCAGAAGATTAAGGGCATAAAGACTTTGTTTGTTGAAGCAAAATAAAAGTATAACTATAATAAACTATAATAAAAAATTAATTATGAACAAATTACTTTATTCTATCATGCTGCTTGGTGCATGTTCAGCAGCACAAGCGCAGTCAAATGAAATTACAAGTCCAGATGGTCATGTCAAGGTTGCAGTAGCACTTGAGAACGGTTCGGCAAACTATAGCGTTATCCTTGACAATGACACTATGATTTGCAAGTCTCCTCTTGGTATGAAGACTAATATGGGCGACTTCACAAAGGGACTTGTCGATGTTCATTTCACAGCACCAAAGGAGGTGAAGGAAAACTATTCTCTTCCTAATGCAAAAATCAAAGATATCTCTTACACTGCTAATGAGGCAACTTGGACTTTCGACATCAACGGCAGAGGTGACAAGAAGAATCCTGCTTTCAGCGTGACTATGCATGTGGATAATAATAATGTGGCATTCAAGTATAATATCAAGGCACAGCGTGATCGCAAGTCTTGCATTGTTGACGAAGAGGCTACAAGCTATGTTTTCCCAGAAGGCACAACTACTTTCCTTTGTCCTCAGATGACTCCTCAGACTGGTTTTGCTCGTACTGCACCAAGTTATGAGACTTTCTACGAATATGATGCAGAAATGGGCAAGAATGGTCATGGACGTGGTTATACTTTCCCTGCACTTTTCCGTGTAGGCGATAAGGGTTGGGTTATGCTCAACGAAACTAATATCGGTGGTAATTATTGCGGTAGTCGCATTGAGACTTCTGGTACTCGCAGTTATGCTCTCAAGTATCCTGAAGCAACTGAATTTGGTGGTGTGGGTTCTTCTGCCCCTGGTCTTATGCTCGATGGTAAGAATGGGGAAGTGGCAAATGCTGACACTCCATGGCGTACTATCACTATCGGTCGCAATCTCAAGCCAATCGCTGAAACAACCATTCAGTGGGACCTCGTAAAACCACAGTATGAGGCTAAGTACAATTATAAGTATGGTCGTTCTGCATGGAGTTGGATTATCCGAATGGACGCAAGTTGCAACTACGACGAACAGAAGGAATATGTTGATTTTGCCGCTGCTATGGGTTGGGAATATCTTCTCGTAGATGCTCTTTGGGACACAAATATTGGTTATGATCGTATCGAACAACTATCAAAATATGCTCAGTCGAAGGGTGTTAACCTTTTCCTTTGGTACAATTCTAACGGTTATTGGAATGATGCTCCTCAAGGTCCTCGTGGCAAGATGCATCGTATGATTGATCGCCGTAAGGAAATGCAATGGATGCAAAAGGCTGGCATCAAGGGTATTAAGGTTGACTTTGTCGGCTCGGATAAGCAACAGACAATGCAGATGTATGAGGATATCCTCGCTGACGCTAACGAATGTGGCATCATGGTTATCTTCCACGGTTGTACTCTCCAGCGTGGTTGGGAGCGTATGTATCCTAACTTTATTTCTTGTGAGGCTGTTCGTGCTTCTGAAAATCTTGCTTTCGGTCAGAACGACAACAACATAGAGGCACTCGCTGGTACTATCCATCCAATTCTTCGTAATGCTGTAGGTAATATGGACTTTGGTGGTTCAGCTCTCAATAAGCATTACTCAAAGAACAATCAGCGTGGAACTGAGCGTAAGACAAGTGATGTATATGCACTTGCAACTGCTATCCTTTTCCAGACTCCTGTTCAGAACTTTGCTGTTGCTCCAAACAATATCACTGATGCTCCAGCATGGGCAATCGACTTCATGAAGGCTGTTCCAACTACTTGGGAAGACATGCGTTTCATCGATGGTTATCCTGGCAAATATGTGGTAATGGCTCGTAAGGCTGAAGGCAAATGGTATGTTGCTGCTATCAATGCAGAAAAGACTCCTCTCAACTTGAAGCTCAACCTTACAGACTTCTTCAAGAAGGGCGAAACTCTAAGTCTCTATTCTGACACTCCTGCTCTCGAAGGCAGTGTGAAGACTGTCAAGTCTGCAAAGGCTGTCAAGGTTACTGTTCCTTGCAATGGCGGTGTTGTAATCAAGTAATCCACCTGTGTCCATACATTTCTGATTAATGTATGTTGTTAGTAAACATTTATTACAACTTAATATTTCATCAATATGGTTTACACGTTAAGGCTAACTCAGACTGACGCTTACATCAAGTCTGCACTCTTCATTTTGGCAAACATCATGCTGCCTCATTTGTTCCATCTTATCCCTGGTGGAGGAGTTATGTTTTTGCCTATCTATTTCTTTACTCTTATCGCCGCTCAGCGATATGGGTATCAAGTGGCATTGCTCACCGCGGTGATGACTCCAATAGTGGGTAATCTCTGTTTTGGAGCACCAGCATCAGCAATGATTCCTGATATGCTTTTTAAGGGCAGTTGCCTTGCTATAACAGGTTATTTCTTTGCTCAAAAGATTGAAAACAAATTACTTGCATCTGTACTTGCAGTATTATGCTCGTGGACTTTTGTCGGTCTTGTTGAATTGCCATTTGCAGGTTTTGCTTATGCTTTCCAAGATTTTGTGACTGGTATTCCGGGTATGGCAATGATGATTGTAGGTAGTTGGCTTGTCAGCAAATATGTAAAATGTTGAGATGAAAAAAACGAAACTTTGTCCTGTGATGCTTGTCGGGACGGGAAGTGATGTGGGCAAAAGCGTTATTGCCACTGCTCTCTGTCGCATCTTCGTACAAGATGGATATCATCCTGCACCCTTCAAGGCACAGAATATGGCCTTGAATTCGTATGCTACTCCCGAAGGCCTTGAAATCGGTCGTGCTCAGGCAGTGCAGGCGGAGGCGGCTTGTGTTCCATGTCATACGGACATGAATCCGCTGTTGCTGAAACCCAACTCCGAACATACTACTCAAGTGGTATTGAATGGCAAACCTATCGGTAACCGTTCGGCTTACGAGTATTTCCGCAAGGAAGGGCGTGAAGAATTACGAAAGGAGGTTAATGCTGCTTTTGACCGTTTGGCATCTAAATATAATCCTATTGTGATGGAAGGGGCGGGAAGTGTTTCTGAAATCAATCTTCGCGATACAGATCTTGTCAATATGCCTATGGCACGTCATGCTGATGCTAATGTAATTTTGGTGGCAGATATTGACAGAGGCGGTGTGTTTGCCTCGTGCTATGGCAGCATTATGTTGCAGACTCCAGAGGATAGAAAACGCATTAAGGGCATTATTATCAATAAGTTCAGGGGTGATATTCGTCTCTTCGAAGATGGAAAGAAGATGATCGAAGACCTCTGCGGAGTACCAGTACTTGGTGTTGTGCCCATGTTCAAGGACATTGTGATTGAAGAAGAGGACAGCGTTCAACTCGAGCAGAAACATCGTGCATTTCAGGAGGGCAAAGTGAATATCGCTGTTGTTCTATTGCGACACATGAGCAATTTCACTGATTTTGATGTTTTGGAACGAGATGCACGAGTAAATCTCTTTTATACGAACAACACCCAAGACATAGAAAAGGCAGATATCATTATCATTCCTGGTACAAAATCCACTCTCGACGACCTTTACGAATTGCGTCGAAACGGAGTTGCTCAATCGGTAATCCGAGCTCATAGGAACGGAAAGATCGTGATTGGTATTTGTGGCGGATTCCAGATGATGGGACAGACTGTAAGCGATCCGGAAGGTATTGAAGGCAGTATTCCTATGCTTCCAGGACTTGGATTGCTCGATATGGACACTGTGATGACTACTGAGAAGATGACCAATCAGATTGAATTTGTTTTTGAGAACCAAATGTGTAAGGGATATGAGATTCATCAGGGCAGAACAACTCTACATTCAGGTGAAGATATCAACGAAGTGAAGGTGGTTCGTTCTGACAACTGTATCGGCACATATATTCATGGTTTTCTCGATAATGGTGCTGTGATCGATTTTATCTTGAAAGACATGGCAAATAATGAAGATAAGGCATCGACTGTCAGCATCGATGAATTCAAGAATAAGCAGTACGATATGCTTGCCGACCATTTGCGCCAACATATTGATATTGAAAAACTTTACACAATAATGAAACAAAAGGCTTAATCTCATATGATTAGCAACTATTAGCATATGATTACAGGGCACGGAAGTGATGCATATAAATATAAGAATATCCGCGTGGATTTCTCATCTAATATATATAGTAGATTTGACCACGAGGGGTTATTCTGTCATCTTGCAAATGAGTTGGACAAAGTGGTGAATTATCCAGAACCATCGCCGCAGAGTCTTGAAATTGAACTTGCAATGATTCTTGGTCTGAAACCAGAGAATGTGATGGTGACTAATGGTGCTACTGAGGCAATTTATCTTACTGCCCAGACTTTTCGTAGTGCTAAATCTGCCATTCTCCAACCTACCTTCTCGGAGTATGCAGATGCTTGTCGCATTCATGAACATGAGGTGAACACAGTTTTCTACACAAGTCCTGCAGATTTCGAACGTCAGATTTACGGTTCAAATATGGTGTGGCTTTGCAATCCGAACAATCCTACAGGTACTGTAATAGACAAAGATGATTTGCTTGAAATAATCGAGCGAAAGTCGGATAGCATTTTTGTGCTTGATGCAAGTTATGCACCTTTTACCGACAAACCTCTCCTCACTCCAAAAGAAGCAGCTGAATTGCCTAATGTTCTCATGCTCCATTCTATGACTAAGGAATTTGCCATTCCTGGTCTTAGGTTAGGATATATGACTGCTAATGAGACTCTTCTGCGACAAGTTCGACTTCAGCGTATGCCTTGGTCGGTGAATCAAGTGGCTATCGATGCGGGGCATTATCTGCTCATGCATAAGGATGAATATGAGTTTGATGTTAAGGAACTTTTGGATGAACGCGAACGATTGGCACAGAAACTTGCTGCTCTTGGTGTAATTGATGTATGGCCTTCGGATTCGCACATTTTGCTTTGCAAGTTGCGTATAGGCAAAGCATCTGCCCTGAAAGAATATCTTGCAAAAGAACATGGTCTGCTTATCCGCGATGCAAGTAATTTCGCTTCGCTCGATGAGGGCTTCTTCCGTATTGCTGTGCAAGGAGAAGAAGATGATGATGAACTCGTAAATGCTATAATCGAATGGATTGCACTTTGAACATGATTATAATTTACTGCCCTCTGATATGCCTGATAATAGGGTGGGGATTGGATCTGTTGTTTGGCGATCCAATATGCTTGCCACATCCTATCGTGTATATGGGTAAGTGGATTGCCTTTGGTGAAAAGCATCTAAACAAAGGCAGTCATAAACTCCTGAAAGGTGCTTTCTTTGCGATTTTGAGCATTCTTCTTGCTTTTGGTCTGGCATTTCTTTTGCGTTTTCTTCCATTCTATCTAAATGCAATAATATCCACTATCCTCATATTCTTTTGTCTTGCTGGTCATACATTGCGTAAGGAAGTAAGGATGGTGTTTGAGGCTGTGGATAGGGGACTTGATGAAGGTAGGAAGCAAGTTGGAAGAATTGTTGGGCGAGACACTAACCAACTCTCTGCACAAGAAGTGAGGACTGCCGCACTCGAAACACTTGCAGAGAATCTTTCGGATGGTGTCATTGCGCCACTCTTTTGGTTTTGCCTGCTTGGTGTTCCCGGTATGATTGCATATAAGATGATAAATACCCTCGACTCCATGATAGGCTATCAGAATCCACGTTATAAGGATTTTGGTTGTTGGGCAGCAAAGATTGATGATGTAGCAAACTACATACCCGCTCGTTTGTCGGCTTTGCTGATAATCATATCTGCATGTATTTTCAAACGAGGCGTGTCGTTCGTTCGACTTGTCAAATTCACATTGCATTATGGCCCACAACATGCTTCGCCCAATTCTGGTTGGCCCGAATCCGCACTTGCAGGTGTCTTGGATTGTCAGTTTGGAGGTTCGCACAACTATTTTGGCGAAATATTCTACAAGCCACATATTGGTAATAATCCACGATCGCTAAACACAGATGATATGAAGATCAGCATAAAGCTCATCCTCTTTTCCGAGATAATGATGGTACTTATTTCGGCTATTGTATTGTTCTTTAATGTTTAGGTACTGTCCGGTAAACTTTTTTTTCAAGAATTTGTGAATTTCTGAAGTTGCTTGTGGCATACTTGAATTAACAAGAAGGAGTGAAGAGGCCTATACGGCCTTGCCTACCGGATGGCTAAGGCCGTATAGGCCTAATTTCACTTATTCTTATTAATTCAAAAACAACCAAACAAACCGAATGGTTCACAAATTCACTAATTCTTGAAAAAAGAAAAATGGGGCTTCCTCAAAGATATACTTCTCTGATATAGCTAATTGAATATGTTTACCGGACACCAATATTTATTATTTACTGGCAGAAAGTGGTTTGCCTATGCTTGAGTTCTCAGCTTCGTTGTCATTCAGTTTGAAGAGCATGAAGTTTTTGTTCTTCTTGGTGAAAGGCTTCCACTCGCCATCTTTTGCACCATTAGGGTTGCCATACTTGCAGAAGTTGCACCATGCATTGATCATCTTTTCCGAAAGATCCCAATCACCTTGAGTCCAAGGACGCCAACAATGTTTCAGCGATTTGAACACATACCATAGATCGCTCGAATGGAATGCCCCTTTGAGTCGTTGGGAAACTTCAGGATGTGAACCATCATCAGGGAGTGGACGTGCAAACTGATAAGCATACGCTTTATTACCTGTACTCTCACGGTTCAAGCAGAAATTCTCGATTTGTGGACCCATATTGCCTGCATCGTGAAGAGTGAATCCTATCATATAAGGAACGTTTGCGAGGCTGCCATCGAGACAAGCATCATCAAAAGTCTCTGGAAGTACATAATCCTGAATGTATGGAGAAATCGGAGATGCGGTAAGTGGACTACGCTTACCGGTAACACTTGAATAAATAGTTCCAAGACTATAAATGGTCTCAGTAGAGGCACGACGCAACTGGTCGAGAGTTTTCATATTTGCCCAGTCTGTCACTTCCTTTATCTGCTGAGCTGCATCCTTGAGAGTCAGAGGAATAGCAGGAGGTAATGACCTTCCACCAAATGTTGGTGCTGGGTCGGTTGGAAGTGCAAGGCCGCTTCCACTCATGATAACAGCCTTATTGAAAAGTCCCTTTGTCAGTGGAGATGCACATAGAGTCTTAACCGAACGCGAACCCGCAGATTGCCCGAAAATCATTACATTATCCGGATCACCACCAAACTTGGCGATATTCTTCTTTACCCATTTCAAAGCCTCAATCTGATCCAATGTGCCGAAGTTGCCCGAAGCCTTATCGCCTGCCTCAGCTATGATATCAGGATGTGCAAAAAAACCGAAAGGACCTACTCGATAGTTGAATGATACAAGAATCACATCTCTCGAAGCAAATTCCTGCCCATCGAATTCAGGTTCCGAACCCCATCCTTCGCGTAATCCACCACCAAAAATCCAAAGGGCAACAGGAAGTTTCTTCTCTGGATGAGCAGAAGCCTTGGTCCATACATTCAGATAAAGGCAATCCTCCGAATAAGGTGCTTCATCGCCATAGCCCCATTCTGTAGTGTATCCTCCTTCGTAATGTGCTCCTTGAAATGCGGGATGTCCAAATTTGTCACAGATTTTCACCCCTTTCCATGGACGAACTGGCTGAGGTGCTTTCCATCTGTTTTCTCCAATTGGAGGAGCAGCAAAAGGAATTCCTCTGTAGACGATGACACCATTTATGTCTGTGTTCACACCTTGTACTTGTCCGCCCTCAATAGTTAGAACTGGGTTTGATGACTGTGCTGAAAGGCATATTGTGATGAGTACACCACAAATAATCGTAAATAGACGTTTCATATAGCTTATGTTATAGGTAAGTATTAACGGAGTATTGATAAACGCAAAAGTTCCAAAATATCACTTATTCCATGATAAATCCTTCTGGCAAGTGCATACCAGCCATTATGAGACCTTTTTCTTGTGCATATTGCAAGATACGTTTGCGACTTTCTGTTGCTTGCTTCTTGTCCATATCGAAATTTGGACAATATTCAGGGTGCTTCATCTGAAGGGCTTGTCCATGCATGATGTCGCCTATGATAAGAACCCTGTTCTTTTGGAAAACAGTATGTCCAGGAGTATGTCCGTAAGCTTCAATTGCCTGAATGCCAGCAGGAAGTTCATCGCCTATATTGAAAAGATGCAACTGATTCTTGTATTCCTCAAGAATCGACTTCTGTTGCTTGTTTTTCTCACCGGTCATATTCATCCAAGCATCATATTCCACCTTATTAATATATATGGTGGCATTAGGGAATGCCTTTTTGCCATCAGCCATGAGTCCACCTATATGGTCACCATGCAAGTGAGTGATGAAGATAGTTTTGATGGTTTCAGGAGACTGGTCTATTTTTCTGAGCGAAGTAGGGAGGAGGCTTGTAGGCGAACCAAGTCCGGTATCAAAGAGGATAGTCTGCCCTTCCACTTCCATCACAAAACAACTCATAGATGAGGGTATGCCATCCTGAAGTCCAAGTTGGGTAAGCAATTCGTCTGGAGTGTCATTGAATACTTGCTTGCCCATTTTTGTTGGTATTGCATTATCACGAATCCAAGTTATGGTAAGGTCGTCGGTATTCATGATATTGAGATATACTTCTTGAGGGTTGGTTATATCGCTGTTTTGTGCAAATGCTATCACAGAACAAAAGATACTTGCTAATAATAAAACAGTTTTTTTCATAATTACGGATTGTTATTGTATGTACAGATTTGAAACCAACTGCAAAAATAACATTTTTATTTGTAATTATTGCTGTTCGGTAAACTTTTTTTCTTCTTGACAAAAAAAAGTTTTACCAGACACCAATATTAATAATTAATTTGTATATTTGCACATTAGTTAAAACATATTCTTTACTTACATATGAAAGATATCACGAAATATTGCATGACAAGAGCATTAACACTCTTATGTGCATTGATGCTCCTAACTGGTTGCGTGACAGACCAAGTGCTCAACTATGCTTTGAAACGTGATGCAGAAAAAGAAGTGAAATCATACGCAACTGCATTCGCCAAGCAAAGCCACAGAAGAGACAGCCTTTGGATGAGCGCATTTCGCGATACTGTAATCATCAGCGAAATGAGCAAAGCCAAGTTGCATGCAATATATCGTTTTGCCGACCAACCAACCCGTAAGACTTGCCTATTGCTACATGGATACAAGGGCAATTCTTTGACTATGCTCGACATAGCAAAGTTCTATAGTAAGGAACTCGGATGCAATGTCATACTTCCCGACTTCTACGCTCATGGACTCAGCGAAGGAAAGATGCGACAAATGGGTTGGCTCGATAGATGGGACATGATCCAATGGATACGATTAGCCAACCATCTGTTTTCGCTGAATGGGAAGGATACGGAGATGATCGTTACAGGTGTGTCGATGGGAGGTGCTACAACGATGATGATTAGTGGGGAAGTTGATTCCCAACATCTTACCTACATCAAATGTTTTGTAGAGGATTGTGGATACACCAATGTGTACGATCAGTTTTCGCATATTGCCAAAGGCAAGTATGGATGGCTTTTGAACAAGACCGATCGCCGTTGCAAGAAGAAATATGGTTGGGGGTTCAAGGAAGCTTCAGCAGTAGAGCAAGTGAAGAAATGCAATATTCCAATGCTCTTTATTCATGGAGGAGCCGACACCTTTGTTCCTACACCTATGGTTAATGAGGTTTACGAATCGATGTTAGGAGAAAAGGAATTGTGGGTTCCTGAAGGGGTAGGGCATGCCGCAGCATTCACCACCCGAAATGCTGAATACAAGAAGAGAGTCAAAAACTTTGTAGAAAAATACTTAAGTAAGTAGGGGAGTCAATGAAGCGACTCCCTACTTGATAAAGTATTTCTTTCCATTTCTGATTACGATGCCTTTAGTGTCAGGCTTCACACGCTGACCTTGGAGGTTGAATGTGGCACCTTCCGAACTCAGGTCTACCGCGATACCATCGATATCAACATATCTGCTGTCGATGCCATCAACAGTGAATGGAAGCCAAGAAGTCTCCGAAGGAGAAGAGAAATATCCACGCAAACCACTCATCTTATATCCCGCCTCAATTGGATGGAATATCTGGTCGAACAAAAGTTCGTAATAATACTCTGAACCTTCAATAACAGTTGGGGTGAATATACCCTGGAATGCAGAATGTTCAAATCCCTCATATTCGATTCCATAATACTCAGGTTGGTTCTTCACCGCCCGTGCTTTTGTTTTGCCATAAAGCTTCACATGCTCAAATGTTGGGTACAGGAGAGTGTTCTTCGTAAGCACAAGATATGGCTTGCCAGCTTTCATGCAATCAGTAGATTTGAATTTGAGCGAACGGTTCACACCACCACCTACATACTCAGCCACTACATCAAACATAGATACGTCATCCACATCGAATGGCAGACAAAGAGTGGTCAACTCATTCTCGTAGAATGTACGCATCACTGTCACATTCATCGGTATGCATTCTTTCGCCTTCATCTTTGCGAGATTGTCGAAGAAGTCATTGCTGCGTTCGTCATCATAAAGAGCAACTTCCTGATATTCATTAGTTACACCATACGAATGCATATAGCTGCTATTTTTGAGCGTTTCAAATTGTTCGTCTTTCACTGCTTCGGTATTATCTTTGTCCTTACCTGCAAAGACTTTGTATTCAGTGCCTGTAGCACGAGTATCCAACACTAAATCCTCCAACTCACAGTTGTAGAGTTTTCCTGCATTCATCTCTAACTCCGCATCATAAGCGAGGAGTGCACCACAGTCGAATGCCAAACTATTTTCGCCCTTACAATCTATAGTAACCTTTCCATCAGCAAAATAAAAAACTCCTTTGGAAATGCCGACTGCCAACGAATCGCCTCTTGTCACATTAATATCAATGACATTATCACCACTAATGATGTTATTAACCTTCATTCCCATCGCATACAATGAAGCATGATTGTTAATGGTCAGATTGCCATAGAAATTGAGCGACAAAATATGTTCTAATAAGTCCAAATCATCGGAATCCATATCTTCTTCATCAATAAATGCCATCATAGACCCATTTGTAGAGCATAAAAGCATATCTGATTCCACACCTAAACCATCTTCCACTTTGTCCGAAATGTTGATTTCAAGCGAACCATCTCCTTCTACGAACACAACGTCCGCCCGAATGGCTTCAACATTGAACTTTGCATCTGTAATCGTAATTTTATTCTTTCCTTTCAACACTATTTCGAGCGTATAGTCACCATCACAATAAATGTATGCACCATCTTGCAATTCCGAACCTTCATACTCGAAATCTTCAAGCACGAGTTTTACCAATTCTTTTTCTTCATCTACAACCAAGTAGCGCTTTTTATTATTGAACCAACTCACTTCACTTGGATCTTCTATATTAACGGAATAATTACCCATAGTGAACAAAGGAGGTCTGCTTTCGTAAAAACTTACATACTTTCTTCCGAAAACCTCGTTTGTGGTCTCTACCATGATATTGCAGCTATCGATAGGCATACCAAATGTTTCCGCAATACCGATATAGTAAGTGGCACCTCTCTGCATATCGTACGAAAGGGCAAAATTGTCGTTTTCTCGTATGCCATCAATATAATTGGATTCATACAACGGAGTTGATTCTCTGTCAAAAAGTATAGCCTCAGTGACGTTTTCACCAGTAGTGTAGAACAAATACTTGCCATCTTCAGGAGCAACGAATTTGAACAGATGATACAGCTTCGTTTCATCAGTATTCTCGTCATAATCTTCGCCTCCGCTTCCTCTTCTTCTGGTAGGCAAATCAGGGATCTTGCGTACATTCAGGCCTAATGCCAACTCTTTCTTGTAAAGAATGCCTACACCATCACCATAAGTCTCGCTGCAAGGCTGCACGATAATAGCACAATTATCCACCTCACCACCGAAATAGGTTCTGAGTCCCAAGTAATACTTTTCGCCCTCAACCACATCGTACGAAAGAATCATATTGCGGTCTTCATCAGTCACATACTGGCTAATCCAAAGAGGGCTACGCTTGCTATCAAGCAATATGCCGAGGAAAGTGTTCGAATAGGCATAATCCGTTGAGAATGAAATCTTGCCACTCTCTGTAGCAACAAACTCGAACAAGTCGTAGTTGTCTGGTGATTCCCAATCCAGAGCTGTGGACGAACCCCAATCATAATATGTCTTTGCTATCATGCGATAGTTGGTTCCGAGTTTCAGGGTCTTATCCTTAGGATTGACAGCAGCCATACCGTAAGTCTCGCTGCAAGGAGCCACATCGATTGATACGTACTTGGCCATGCCTGTAGTCCTGTGAATACCGAAATAGTACATCTCGCCCTCAACCACATCATACGAGAGATCCAAGACGATGGAGCCATCGGTCTGGTAGTCAAAAGTACATTTCCACACAGGTTGCTTGTCTTTGTCAAACAGTACGGCGTATGCATGAAGAGCCCCTTCGAAATGGAATGCCACCTTCTCGCTCTTTGGTGCCACAAAGCCATACATCTCATACTTTTGAGGATCCGAATAACTCTCATAATCATTGAAATCGTAACTCTCTTCATTCACATCAATCACACGCTTGTTCGAACCCATAACAATATTCTTGCTATATACATCCACATACTTCTCTCCATATTGTTGTGTGGTTTTCTCAACTACGATATTCACTTTGTTGATGGCCTGGCCATACGACTGGCGCACGCCAAGATAATAGGTCTGCCCAGCAGTGCAAGAGTATGAAAGATTGAAATTGTAGTAGCTGCCCTCTATCTCATGACTCATCCAGAGAGGTTGCAGATTTGCATCGAAGAGGACTGCTTCTGTATAATTATTGCCTTCTGTACGGAAATTGTATGTATTTGAAGCAGGAGCAACGAATTTGAACAGATTATAGCTCTTGATGTCCGAAGTGTCATACCTCCATTTGTCCATGTCGAAAGGAGTTCGTTCTATCTTGCGGGTATTATTGCCCACCTCGACATAATCATTGTTAATGCCTTCGTACTCAATGCCATAGTCCTCCGTACACGACTTGATGGCAATCTTACATTTGTCTATTTTCCTGCCGTAAGTATCGCGTACACCTACATAATATTTAGTTCCTGCCACCACATCGCGCGACAGGATGAAATTGTTGTTTCCACTCTTCGAATCTACATATTGGCTGATAGTCAACACCTTCTTTTTGCTATCAAACAAGACACCCATAGTGTGACTGAAGTCAACTGTGGAGAAAGAGTATTTGCCGCTTTTCTCTGCTACATATTCAAAGAGTTCATAGTTTGCAGCATCAGTCTTGTCCCAGTTGTCGGCAGAAGTGATGGCTGGGATGGTACGGTTGTTATAACCCAATTTGAGCGTTTTCAAGTCGAGGTCTGTAGCCGTTTCAGGCTGCTTCACCTCCTGACCATAAGCCATGAAGGTGGTTTCCACTTTGATTTCGCAATTAGGAATCGCTTCGCCGCAACAGTCTCTCACACCCAAATAATATGTGTCGCCTTCTATGATACGATAGCCAACGATACTATTGTAGTTGAAGTTGATGGCATCCATATTGTCGATACCCAATCGGATAGGACGCATCTGGCTATCGAAGAGCACAGTGTAAGGGTCGTAGTCGCTGCTTACATTAGTGTAGAACTTCACGAATTCGGATTTCGTTGCCACAAATTCGAAGAGTTCGTAACTGTCAGGACTATAGATGTCAAAGCTCCACTTGCTCTGGTCAAATGGCTTTTCAGGAATATCCTTCACATTTGTACCTATCTCAATACTTCCTTCAGCCCAGGAGCACAGAGATACAAACATTGCAACCATTGTCAACATGGTTATCATCAAAGTTCTTTTCGTAGATGGCTTCATATTATGTTTCTTTTATGGGTTAATTGTATTTTACATGGCAAAAGTACAATATTTTATCCAATAAAGCAAATATAGTATCCTAAAATTATCAATTACAATCCTTTTTTATTATTATAATGTTTTTTTGGGGAAGGAGTTGGAGAAGTGGAAATACCTGTCCCTTGACCCTCAAGGGAGGGGGATTCTCTACACTTTTGCAATTTTGAGCAAAATTTTTTATAATAAATGACTATTTATTATAAGGTTGGATAAGTCGGTTTTTGTCGAAAAAATATTTGAAATTTGTTTGGTTATTTCGAAAAAAGGTCGTAAATTTGCACTCGCTTAACAAAAGAGAAATAATGAAAGCATCAAAACACTAATAAATAAGAATCTCAAAAGACTAATCATTAATCCCAAATCGACAATGTAATCATTGTTTTTAGGTGAGTCCTGACTCCCAAAATTGTTCTTGTTGGACCTTCCAATCGTCGATCACTCCTGTGATTCTCGACTGTATTCTCTCGCACTTTTACCAATTGTGCGCATATACTTTATAACCTTTCAAAACTACAAGCAAACGTTATTATTTATGGGAACAAATTACACTACACCTATCTACCAACTCGACTCTGAAACACTTTTCCTCTTGCGTGCAACTGTCATCCGTTACGTTGACGATTACTTGGCTCCTCGCACATTCAGCAGCATTGACGACCTTAGTTCGTACCTCGGCTCTATCTCTGAGACAAAGGCCTACTTCACTCGACTCAAGGAGGCTATCGGCACTACTGGCGGTTCGCGTCGTAGAAACAACATCAAGATTGAGAAGGTGTGGGAAGCAGTCTGCCAACTCCTCACAAGACGCCTTAACGCAGGCAACGTGGCAAAGTGTCAGAAAACACTTGAGAAGGTAGTTTCTCTGTTCGGCTTCAACTCTGTAGAAGAACTCAAGCTTGCCGCTCTTACAGGTGCACAGCTTCAGGTTAGTGGCACAGTGTCAGGTGAGACACAAGACCTCGTCGCTCAAGCGTTTGGTTTTCAGGACTGGTTCGATTTGAATCAGGAGGACTCGAACAAGTACCGTACCTCTGAAGGTGTGCTCATGAGAGCATACGGCAAGCAGACTTGCGGTTGTTCGCTCACTCGCAAGAGTTTGGACGCAATCTCGCAGTTTATCTGCGATCGCAACTGGGAGGAGTACGATAATCCTAAGACTCGTCTTCAGGTTCGCGAAGAGATTATCTCAAAGCTCGTTAAGGCTCCTAAGGTGAGTGCAAACTCATATAAGGCATCCGACTTTGGCCCTTTCAAGGAAGGTGACTACATCCGTGTGCAGCATCGTGACGGAACCGTAAGCGTTTATCACTTCTCAAACGATAAGTTTGAGGAGTGTTTTGGTTTGGTTGCCTAATCACTCAGTTTTGGCATTTAGTTTTTTTTAAAAAATGAATGCAGCATACGTTTTATTTATAATATAATGCAACAAATAATATATTTTCTTTGTTGCTAAAAATGAACACGCGGAGGTGTTCTTAAAATCGCTCAATGCGAAAAATGAAAAATAGGGAAAATATTGCAAATGACATAAAACAGTTATCATGAACCAATAGCACAACCAATAGCATATTTTTTCTAATTTTATTTTTCGCATTGGCGATTTTCGCAAATGACTTCGTCATTATTTTTCAGCGAACAAAAAACGATAAGTTTTCGCATTTTATTTATAATTATTGGTGTCCGGTAAAACTTTTTTTCGCACGCAGAGCCGCAGAACCTCTGCGAATTGACTACGTCGAGCTCTTCGAGGTTCTGCGGCTCTGCGTGACATAAAACACAATAGGGCTTACCCTACGATATAATTCTCGGATATAGTCAATTAAATACGTTTACCGGACAGCAATAATTAATAATAGAATGAACAAAGCTTTCATTTATTTGTCAGAAGACTGACTCGCGGGTTTCGGTGGTGAAGAGCTCGAGGGCTTTCATGCCGAGAATGGAATTGCCTTTGGAATTGAGACGGGGACTCCAGACAGCGATAGAGTAGCGTGAAGGGTAGAGGGCAACAATGCCTCCTCCCACACCGCTCTTGCCTGGAAGACCAACGAGGAAAGAGAACTCGCCCGCTTCATCGTAGAAACCACAAGTTGACATGATAGCATTGATACGCTTGACACGAGAGATGGTCAGTTCCACACCTGCATGACTGAACGGTTCATTGCTCCTTGCAAAGGCAAGAAAGGCAGATGAGAGTTCGCGGCAATTCATCTCCAAAGAGCACATTCGGAAATAAAGATGAAGCACATCATTGATGTCGTTGTCGATATTATGATGATACTTGAGCAGATATGCAATGGATGCGTTTAAGTAACCAGTACTTTGTTCAGAATCAGCCACTTTATCATTGAATGTTATATCTTTACTTCCACACAATTCCCTTACGAAATTCAGGAAGAAATCCTCTGCCTTTTCCACTCCCAAATGAGTGATCATGACATCTGCTGTCACGATTGCACCAGCATTGATAAATGGGTTTCGAGGTTTACCATGCTCATATTCCAATTGCACGAGAGAGTTGAAAGCCGAGCCTGATGGTTCAACTCCGATTCGCTTCCACAGTTCTTTCCCCTCGAAACTGAGTGCAATAGCGAGGGAGAACACTTTTGAAATACTCTGAATAGAAAAACGCACATCAGCATCGCCCAACTCATACGTCTCGCCCGAAAGCATACGAAGGCAAATGCCAAACTGGTCGGGATTCACTTCTGCAAGGGCAGGTATATAGTCAGCCTGTTTGCCATCATTGGCAAATGGTTGTATCTCGTCGTAAATTTTCTCGAGAATAGATTGGTAGTTCATTGTTTTAAGTTTGAGATTAACTGAGGGCAAAATTAGGAAAAATAGATGAAAATGTGGTGGTGTAAAGGTAATTTTAACTCTTCGAACATGAAAAATTCGCTCAAATCACACCTTTTTAATATATATATTGCGAAATAGTGCGATTTTCTTTGTACCTTTGTGCCACTTAATTGACTAATCATTTTTAATTCTAATCAATACATTTATGAACAAAAGATTCTACTCTTTTCTTTTTGCAGTAATCGGATTGATGTTCTCAGCAAGCGCCTTTGCACAGGACGAGCTCATCTGGGACTATACCGAAACTGCACCAAGTGCAAATCCTGACAACGGATTGACTTACGCTTCGAAAGTAAATGATGCCACAGGCACAAAGAACGGCCTCAAGGGTATCAAGATGAACAGTTCAGGCTACTGCTATTTCACAAAGAATGCAGTTGAAGGTACTCTCAAACTCACTTTCGGCCCTCGTGACGGTTCGAAAGAAAGTGCTCTCGATGTCTTCACTTATGCTGAAACTCCAGGTGCTGAGACACTCGTAGCAACAACTCCATTAGTTACTGAATGCCAGACCGTAAGCATCGAACTTACTGCAGAGCAGAACAATATCTACATTCAGCGTAACACTGCAAACGAGCAGGTTCTTTGTAAGATTCAGTTCTCTCCAAAGGTGGCTCGTACATTCAAGGATTTCGAAATCAATCTCGTTAACCTCTCAGCACCATTCGACACAACTACACTTCCTGAAGGCGTTGTGATGGAAGGTTCGAACCGTGGAGATTCGCATGGATACGACAACTTCAAACTCACTATCCCTGTTGATGGACCAGTGAAGTTTACAATTGGTGGATGTCAGTATAGCAAGACTCAGGGCACATTCGTTAACTCAAAGGGCGAGACTATCGGTTCGGTAGACGTGACTTCAGGTTGCTATCACAATGGCGCTATTGTTGAATATGTTTATACAGGTGGTAAGGACGTGCTCACATACAACGGTGCAGAGTATTCGCCTTACTTCAAGGCTGAAGCAGTGGAAATCACTCCTTGCGTAGTAACTTTCAAGGATCAGAATGGCAATGTAATCGGTAAGGTTGATGCTAACGAAGGCGATGCTCTTGGCGAAATCCCTTATTCGGAAAAAGACCTTACATATTCAAAGAGTGAAGTGTTCCGTGGATGGGTTTATGCTTCAGGTGTGAAGGCTAAGGCTACTGACCTTCTCACAGGCAATACTACTATCTCAGCACTCGTGACTCCATTCGAATACGTTACAGTAGGTTCGGTTCAGAACTACAAACTCACAAGCAATATCTTCTATCCAGAAGACCACGAGACAATCAATATCGAAGGCGGTTACTATCACGAAAGTCAACATGGTTGGGCTATTGCAAATGATGGTAAGGTAAGTGTTCAGGTTGCGGGAAATGCTCAGGTAGTTCTCGGACTTTGCGTGTACAGCAAGAATGCCCCAATCACATGTACTGATGCTGCTGGCAATGTGGTTAAGACTATCGAGTCGGGATATGTTGAGACAGATGGCACAACAGCAGTTGTTAACTACGAAGGCGAAGCAACAACCCTCACATTCACATTTGCTCAGGGCGAAAGCTACCTCCACAGCGTAGTTGTTTACAATGTGAAGGATTTCGTGAAGAAGGATGAGTCAACAGGTTACTATATCATCCCTAAGGGTGATGGTGCTGCTCTTCTCCTTGCTCTCAACTCTGCAAACAGCGAAGAAGGTGCAAAGCTCTTCCTCCAGGATGGCGTTTACGACCTTGGTGAGACTGTAGGTACTGCAGTAAGCGGTAAGAACCTCTCTATCATCGGTCAGTCATCAAAGGCAATCATCAAGAACGCTCCAAGCGTGAAGGTTGAAGGACTTGGAAGTGCCGACCTCCTCTACAACACAGCAGAAGGTCTCTACATGCAGAACCTCACTCTCCAGAATGCACTCGACTACTATGCAGCAGGCAGTGCAGGTCGTGCTTGTGCATTCCACGATAAGGGTAATATGACAGCATGCTACGATGTGGTTCTCGACTCATATCAGGACACTTACTATTCACACCGTGATGGTGCTTACTTCTATTGGGAGAAGGGTGCTATCATGGGTACTGTAGACTATATGTGTGGTGGCGGTAATGTATATTACAATGGCATCACAATCAAGAACCGCAGTCGTGAGGCTTCAGGCAGCAAGGGCGATTGTACAATCAATGCTCCTTACACAGCAGCAGCAGATAAGGGTTATGTATATGAGAGTTGTGTTATTGAGACTGAATCGCAGACATTCAACCTCGGTCGTTCATGGGCTGATGCTAAGTGTGCTTATCTCAACACAACAATCAAGAGCGGCAAACTCGCTGATTCTCGTTGGACACTTAAGGGTATGAACTCTTCTGCAGTTTCATTCAAGGAGTATAAGACTAAGGATGAGACAGGCAACACAACTTGTCCATCTACTTACGTTGCTACATTCACTCATTCGAAGGGTGATCTCACATACGAGACAATCCTCTCAGACGAAGAGGCTAAGGCTTACTCATACGAGTCGTTCTTCGCTGATTCAAACTGGGATCCTAAGTCGCTCACTGCTCAGGTAGAGGCTAAGGTAGCATCTGCTTCGGCTACACAACTCACTATGGCTGAAGAGGGTACTTACCTCGTTGAATGCGGTTCGGAATATGTTGCTCTCTTCGTAGGTACAACATTCAGCAACGAATTTGATGCTGCGAAGACTTACACAGTTCGTAAGGCAAATGCTCGTGGCGGTTTCGGTGAACCAACTGCAATCGATTTTACAAGCACAGGCATTAAGTCAGTTGACAATGCAGATGCACCAGCAACAGTTTATGATCTTAATGGTCGCAAGCTCTCTACTGCAAAGAAGGGTGTGAACATCGTTGGTGGCAAGAAGGTTTACAATAAGTAATACTTTTTTAAGAATTAACATACTTTTAGGGAAATTCCGTTGTAATAATGGGATTTCCCTATTTTTTTGTTAAAAAATATTGCTAACTTTGCAACATATTCAAAACAATAGTGATTATGAAAACAAGACTTTTTGCAATATCGGTACTCTTGCTTATAGTTCTGAGAGCGAGTGCTGGATCATTTACTTATAAAGGGATAAGATTCCAAATCAACGGTAATCGTTATGGAATCAATACCGTGTCAGTCGTTTTTTTTGAAACAGGGAAAAAGTATAAAGGTGACATTGTTATTCCTGAGACTGCAAAATGCATAGACAAGCAGAACGAAGTGATTACGTACAAAGTAGTTTCAATAGATAAAAAAGCATTTGCCGAGTGCGATGAACTCAAAAGTGTAGTAATTCCTTCATCTGTTACCGCTATTCAGGAGAATGCGTTTCTGAATTGTTCCAATCTCATCAAGGTGGAAATGCCTGAAAAACTCGAGTATATAGGTAATGCTGCATTTGCGGGTTGCACAAGACTGAAAGAGGTTGATATACCTACAGGAATCAAAGAACTCGGTGATTATACATTTTCAGACTGTACGAGTTTGGCATCTGTCACGATTCCTGGTAATGTGACTTTTGTTCATACAAATGCTTTCCGCGATTGCTTTAATCTTAATTCAGTCGTATTTGAGCAAGGTGCAGAATATATAGGTGATTTCGCATTTGCAGGATGCAGAAAACTTGAGAATGTGGAGATGCCAAAATCAATGGTTGTGGTAAGACATAATGCCTTCTATGGTTGTCGCAACATAAAGAATCTTACTGTTCCGGTTGACACGATAGTGACCAATTGTTTCGCTTCGTGTGGGGAGATACCAAACGTATATGTTGAAAAACGTACTATTCGTAAGAAAAAAACAAAATAATTTGTTCGGGAGGGTATTGATTTCCATACCTTACTTGTATATAGGGTAAAAGAACAAAACAAAAACTTCACATATTATGAAACGAATAATATCTTTACTTGCATTCATTGGAATTGCAACAATTGCTTCAGCACAGGAAACAACGCAACAGGGAGTAGCTATGGTTTCGTCTGATGGACGTGTCGTAGTACGGGAAAAAGATATCGACGACGACCTTCGCTATTCTGAGGGGATGAATATGACTCCAGAGGAAATTCTTCGCGAAGCAAAGCGAACTTATGCTCCAAATCAAGGATATAAGGGATTTGTAACTTTGGGTTTCGGTCCTTCGCTCAACAAGTCTGCAAGTTGTCAGAACAGCAATAAGATTGGTTTTTCAACATCTCATGGTGTTCAGTTGAGTCATTATGCTTATGTGGGTTTGGGCGTTAAGTATCTCGGATGGAATCGAAAAATGGTGGGAGATAATGAATTTGTCTCTGGACAAGCTTTTATCTTGACAGCAGATACTAAGCTGACCTTCAACAAGCGAACATCTCCATTTGTCGGTTTCTCGGCAGGTTTTGCTGCATTCGACAATCAGTTGCCTTACTTCTCAACTTCTGCGGGAGTTCGATATGGTATGACGAAGTATATGGGTATAAATATTGGCGTTTCGCTCGAATTCAAGAAGTGGCGCGACTATTCTCCTACTTATGGTGCTTTCTCAAAACCACCAGTGGATTATTGGCATATCAATTTACTCGCAAATATCGGTGTGGACTTTTAGTCTGCACCTTTTTTATTATATAAAGAGTCTTATTCTTGTTTGTTATATAAATAAGTTGTACATTTGCAGAAGAATACCTATTTAGTAAACTTATTGTATGAAAAGAATATTAGTAAATACTATCGCAATACTTGTGTTGGCTTTTGCACCAGTTGCTTTGCATGCCCAGTCGTGGATGAAGGAACTTGTTTCGTTGAATCCTGATGTTATTGATTCGATTGTGGTGGTCAATGGCGATTACGGTTCATCATACGGACTTCGCTCATACCACATTTATTATCACCAGCCACTCTGCCACGCAAATCCTGATGGGGAGCATTTCCAACTTCGTGCAACACTCACAGTGAAAACAATCGGTAATCCGCTCACACGACTCACACAGTGCTACTTCAGCGGTTATGCAATTCACGAGTACGACTGGACTTGGACAAGTTATTATGTGGGTTCTGGAGATACTCGTTTTGAGATAGCCAAGAAGTATAACGGTAATGTGATGGAATTCGAACATCGTTTCTTTGGAGAATCCCAACCTAAATCACCTTGGCTTAAGGTCGATTATCTTAATGCACAAGAGGCAGCAGACGATTTTCATGCTCTTATCGATGCTATGAAGAAGAAGTTCACAGGCAAGTGGGTGATGAACGGTATCAGCAAGGGTGGGGCAACCACTGCAATTCAGCAAGCTTATCATCCTGAGGATTTTAACCTTTACGTTCCATATGCTGGTCCACTCATGGATGGAGTTGCCGACCCAAACCTCATGAGACACTATACAAAGTATGCATGGGACGAAAATCTCCGCAACCGTGTGCTTGATCTTCAACGCTATGCACTCTTGACTCCTGCCGTATTCAACAACTTCAAGGACTGGATGAGTTATTGGTATCCTGGTTATACCACTAATTATTGGAAGGCATACTTTGTAAGTGCAGTTGCGCTCATAGATACAGAATATCATGCATATACCGTCCGTAGCGTAATAAAGAGCGTGCTTGATAAAAATGATGAACTCCTCGAACAGCTCGTTGCAAAAGGGCATGACAAGGACGAACTTATCTGTCTGCTCTTCTACAATAATAATATCTCGGGCGAAGGCGCTTGGTCGGATTACCTTTCGAACGATGCTAAAGCGAGACAAGGTGGCACAATGCCAGGTAAAAAGGAACTGAGACATGACCTTCCGCTCCCGCTTCAGTTCACCGAAAGCAACTGGACACAATCCGATATGGAACCATATTACTATATGGCACTTCATGAGCATGGATACTTTGCTCCTGACTTCACTTGCATCCTTTATAATCCATCAGAAAAGGCACAAGCTGAGGAACTTAACCGAATTTGGAAAGAGAATAAGGGCAACTTTATTTTGTCATCTTCTCCATACATGAAGAATGTGAAGTATGATCCATCCGTACGTGAGAAGGCATGGAATGCTACCCTCCACAACTCTCGTCCTATGATCTACATCTACGGACAAGATGACCTTTGGACAGGAGGAGCAGTGCCCGATTCCCTTGTAAACAATACAGAGACTTTCAAGTACATACTCGAAGCCCAGAACCATAATGTCAACATCACAGCTGCCACAAAAGCTGAGCGTGATGAACTTTGGGCAAAGATTGACTACCTTCTCAATATCATCCCAAGTGATATTGAAGACATTACTCCTGATGCCACTCCAATCTCTGCTACCAATCCACGCAACATCTACAACCTTCAGGGGCAGAAAGTTTCTTCTCCAGTGCGAGGAAATATTTACATTGTTGATGGTATGAAGCGAGTGTGGAAATAGGGACATGTAACAATCTTTTTTTCATATTTACTCATAAAAGTGTCCTTCTTGAATGTTTTTCATGTTCGTTTCCTACGAAACATACACATTGGTGAGGAAATTCTTTGGTTATTATGACAAATATATGTATTTTTGCAGTAGTTTTTTAAGGGGATAATCCTGATAACTGTAAATACACATTAATTTTATGAAGAAGAATTTTGAAAAACCATCAGTTATTGTGATGGATTTGCATTGCGATGTAATCTGTACATCGGATGGTATTGCCGGTACATTAAAACCAGGTTGGGGACCTAACAAGGGTGATAATGGATCGATTGATGGCCATACAACACCTGGTGGTGGCAATGGCAATGGCCATAAGATTGTGGGCTTCCATTTTGATTAACACATCGCGTAATGCTAAAAAGAATAACAAGGTAAGCATCTTTTTGCCTACCTTGTTTTTTTTGTTTATAATGTTCATTAATTAACTTGCCCTAAACAACAACAATTTTATTTATTACTTTCTGAAACATTTTTTACAAAGTGGAGGCAATTTATTTAATTACAAAACTCGTCATCGCCTTTTTCGAAGAAAGTTCACGAAGTCAATTTCACAATTAATTTTGTTGTTGCAACAATGCAACAATGCAAAATTGAAAAAATGCTGCGAATGCTCTGGAACTTGCGACCATCCTTTGAATCGGGGGTACACTCTCCCATTTTTGTATCTGATACTATGATACAATGATACATTTTATGCATCGCCGATAGCATCCACCTTTCGGAATAAAGACGACTAATCAAAGGGTCAGACCCTTTGATTATCCATCTTTATTCATTGATAGCCAATAGATTCTCTTTTTAAAAAGGCGACTAATCAAAGGGTCTGACCCTTTGATTAGTCATCTTTTTTTTTAGGTGGTGGCGAGAGGATCGTTCTTGGTGATTTTGCGATAGACACCACGACCGATGCGTTCGATCTTGCCGCTCTTGCAATAGCGGGTGAGGAGCATTCGGGAGTCGGAACTCTGACCGCCCTTTTCACGCTCGAGTTGGAATTGCTGGGTGGTGAAGACCATCGGGAGCTTGTCGAGTAGCGGTTCGGCAGTCTTGCGGGCATCGACTTTTGGCGCGAGAAGCTTGTCGGCAGAGGTGATGTCGTTCTGCACTCGCTGACCGAAGATGTGGCACATGACGTAATGGGCTGTCACTCCCACCCACTTGGCAAAGTTGACTATCTCCTTGCTCTCGCCTCCATAGAGGGCGATGAGTGGGATGGCGGCACGTAGGATGAACTCTCCGCAGCGGTGACTGAGGTCGGCTTCGGCTTCGGTAAGGAGTCCGTCGTTGTAGCGTTCTTCGAGTTCGTCGTACCAGTTTTCGATTGCCTTGTTGGTCATCGGAGTTTCGAGGATATATGTCCCTTCGCCAAGGGAGAGGTCTTTTTGGTAGAGATTGATAATGAGGGAGTCACGTTCGCGGACTTCGTCTTCGGAGAGGAAATTCTGCTTAGGTGGTCGGAAGGTGCGCTTCGCCTTTGGCACCACGATGGGGATGCAACGCTGCATGAGACCGCCTTCGCAGTTGCTGTCGGAAAACATACGTTCGAGCATCGCCTTCACGGTACCTGCCATGAGGAGCGAGAGCGACATCTGTACGTGGGTGTTGCAGGTGGCATCGCTCATGTAGAATTGGCGGTGCATGTCCATATCCCAACCCTTGCGGAGCAGGACGCTGATGTCGGAGTATGCTGTCTTGGATGCACTTGAGAGTCCGTCGACTTCGGAGAACTGTCCGAGGAGCATTCCGTTCTTTCCGAGATTGGTCTGGAGTTCGAGGATGGATGACTTGGATGTGGTCTCGAAGAGGCGAAGCTTGGGATGATACTTAGGTGGACGATCCTTAGCGTTGTTCTTCTGGTCGCGGAGTTCGGAGTTGAGTCGCACCTTCTCCCATTCCACTGTGTCGTTCTGCTCAAGGGTGTAGCGCACCATCTGATTGTAGAGGTCGGTACACGTTCCCTTACCTTGTCCCGAACCACCGATAACTGCAACATATTGCTGTGGGCCAATCACTTTGCCATTGATATAAGTGGCACGGAAATGACTTGCATGAGCAGAAAGGACGGGAAGCGCTGCAAGAAGGAGCATGTGGCGGAAACGAGGGTCGTAGTTGTCGACGAGGAGTTCCATGAGTCGTGGAAGTTTCTTTGGAATTGGAGGGAGTTCCCAACCTTGAGTGAGGGCTTCGGCATCCTTGGCATCCTGTTCGTCGCTGACGGTCTCTGCCAACTGTGCCTTGGCGTTAATATCGCGGAGGGCAACTGACATGAAACCTTTGTCGGCAGTGTACTTATCGTAAAAATAGTCAATGAGCGATTTACAGTCTGATGTCTGCGAATAGTTAGGGAGCTTTTCTGCCACTACGGCAAGGAGTTGCTCCTTCGACATGAGTTTCGGTAGTCCTACGGATAGGACTGCCATGAGGTTAGAATGCCAGTTGTGCTTGCCCCAGATGTCCATTTGGTCTGAAGAGAGGCCTGCTGCGGTGACACAGAGGTCAAAGGCTTTAGCCCCCCGACCCCCCAAGGGGGCGGCCTCCGGTTGGGCAAGGTTGGTTACGTTTTGGACAACCTTCTCTTCTACCTGACTTGAACAATCTACAAGTCCTCCTCCTTCGGGGGAGTTAGAGGGGGCTCTTTCTCTTTGGGGGGAGTTAGAGGGGGCCTCTTCTATCTTAAAAATCTCATCATCCAAATAAATCAACTTATCCGCAGGAGTAAAGAACACTCTCGTGATGTCCTTTGCACCCTTATCATATTCTACGCCAAGGAGTTCGCTTGCCCACTTGAGATTGCCCTCTTGGGTGAGATTGTTTTGGCGACGGAAGACGATGTGATAACCCTTGCTTGCACTTCCTTCGAACATAAGGAGTCCGAGAGCATCCTTCTTCTCAAGGATAATCTGCTTGATATTCTCAAGCTTGTTCAACATCCATCCCATCTCCTCCCCTTGGGGGAGGTCGGGTGGGGCTGTTATATCGATGTCCATTCCGACGGTGGTCGATATACGCTTGCTGCCCTTGAGAGTGCCGTCCTCATTAGGGAGGCATGAGTAGTTCATCTGCACCATGTGGAGTTTGTCCGCACGGCGGTTTGCTTCGCTGTCACGAATACTGAGATATTCATCGCGGGAAAGAATGGGGCGCATCGTCTTCGCCCCGTTCTTATAGTTAATAATGTGTACTGACATGGTAGGAGTTTGAGTTAGGAGAACTGAGAATTGTCAAGCAAGAGATTGTCGAAGATTGCCTGCACTTCGAGGAGGAAGTTTTCGCGTGTCGCTTCCTCGACAGGGAAGGTTATCTTTACCGAGTGGTTAAGACCGCCTGGACTCGAAGTGAGTTTGCCATAGATGGACTGTGCGAGAAGGATACTACGTTGGCGTGGTGGGTTGCAAGGAGCGGGGTCCTTGATGAGCACGTCGCCTGTGGTGGTTACTTCTACATTTGTTTCACCCTTGAGAGGGATGAGTTTGACTGCGTTGCGGAGTGGGAACTGAATTCTCTTTTTCATAATGTTACGACATTTTAGTGATTCTGATTTCGTTAGTATATCGGGTGTTGCCATCCTTGTCCTGAAAGTTGCGACAGCTAATCTGCATCTGCACTCCATGAATTATGCTTGGGTCTGGCTGGAAGTCCTTCATGCTGCGGGCATAGTCGCCCTGCATTTCTGCATAAAAGTTGTCTACTCCATCCGAAAGGACGAATCCTCGTGATGCAAATGTCTGTCTCTGATCGTTGCGATCTGTGTAAGCACGTTCCTGAAAAGGAAGTGTCTGAATGATTTGTACTAATTTTTCCATATTTCTTAATTTGTTAATATTCCGACTAATCAAAGGGTCAGACCCTTTGATTATCCATCTTTTGTTATTGACAACCAATTGATTCGCTTTTTGAAAGTCGACTAATCAAAGGGTCAGACCCTTTGAT
>DCIW01000014.1:28226-28371 GCA_002317225.1 Prevotellaceae bacterium UBA1716
GATTAGAAGATGAAACTGCCATTGAGGAAACCCTCGATGAAGTACTGCTGGCCTTTGCCTGTGACCTTGGTGGTGCAACACTCCTTGGTGCCGTGGTGAGTCTGCACGAGGGTGATGGTGGTGTCGAAGATGCCACGCTCCACCC
>DCIW01000014.1:28527-28684 GCA_002317225.1 Prevotellaceae bacterium UBA1716
ACAACTGCTTCTGCAAACTGAACCTTAGGTCGCTGAGCCACAAGGAGAGAGTTCTTCTGTTCGAGAGTTTTATTAAGAATAAGTACTGCCTTGGCGAGGATGGTCTTCTCGTTGTCCTCCTCCTGAAGTGGGATGTAACCGCCAGTCTTGCGAATCT
>DCIW01000205.1:0-6596 GCA_002317225.1 Prevotellaceae bacterium UBA1716
ATTTTAGTCTTGTTGAATACCTTCTGCTGACGCGGATAAAGCATTCGATCGTAGTACATCCGACCGAGCATATCATGCCATGCACAGAAGGTGGAAACCATCAGATTGAGTGCAAAGAGCAACCAGACTTCATCGGGTGCATAATGGATGGATAACTCCATGAGTATGAGCAACACAAAGATAAATCCTTCGGCTATGTGGATGTTCCTTTTAAAGTTTCCAGCACTGCGAACCTTGCTCCTGACAAACGATCTGAGCACAAACGGAAGGAACAGAAGCGATGAGTAGAGCGCAGCCATTGCCTTGGTTTCGCCAAATTGCAGAAACATCAGCAAGGACACAAATGTGATTACTGCCGTAGGTATCTCTTCGGCAGCACTCAGGGATGGTATCCACAGGAATGGGTTATGCTTTGCTTTGCTCAAAATTATTATTATTATTATTTTACCACCAGCACTCAATCCTGCTTCCAGGATAATAATGCTCCAAGATTTCGTTGTACCTAAATCCGCTATCGCCCATGACAGCTGCACCAATCTGGCACAATCCAACTCCATGTCCCCACCCTTTTCCATTAAGGATGAACGACTTGTCAGTCTTCTCTACTGTGAATGCCGACGAATATAGGTGCGACTCACTCAACCATTTACGTATTTCGAGTTCCTTGCCCACGACGAGTGTTCGATTCGTACCAACTATCTTCAGTTCAATGATTCGACCCGACGGACCTACCTTCACTGGCTCAAGATTTAAAATCGTTCCGAAGTCAACGCCACTCTTCCGATTGATGAGTTCGGTCAATTCGTCAATTGTATATTCAACCTTCCAACGGTAGAAGTCCACAGTCTCTTGGTCGTAGTTATTGAGCACTTGTGCAAGTATGCGAACGTCGCGAGTGTTGCAATACGGATCTGCCTTGCTGATGAGGTAAGGATGATGAGTATTATCCCAACAACTCTCGTATTCTTCGAGCATTCCGCCACAGCATTTTGAAAAACGAGCATCGCATACTTTTCCGTTATATGCAAGCACCTGTCCGCGAGTTTCATCAATCACCTTCTGCACTCGTTTCCATCTGTCTGCATCTTCTTTAGCACGACTGATGCCTTGATAACGCTGGCAATGGTCGTCGGCACATACGTCGAAGAGAGTGTGATCGTCATGGTCGTACCAACGAATTATCTTGTCTTCCGAAATATGAGTGATGGTATCAATAGAGTTTTTGGTGGTAGTCATTCTGTTGAGCAACCAACTGCGTGATATGACAGCATGCGCTTTCAGGAATTCTTCTGTCGCACTCGCACTCATCTCACTCGAAATGACACTAAGCAAGTAATTCTCTATGTCGATGTCATTTATTGCACGCACCATATTGTCTTCTACCACAAAACGGAGTGTTCCCTGAAACGACTGGTTCTCTTTGCGTTCCCAATGGAAACCAATACCTATGACAACATCATAAAGAGTGAAGGCTCCACCCAATTGCGGACTGAAGCACAATTCGCTATATATATTTCCATGCCAAACGAGCTGACCATCCACACAACGGACGGTCTCTATCTTATCAGAAGTGGAGAATCTGATTTCAGAAGCCCGTAATATACCGACACTTACTTTTGGCATTACAAAGTTGATTCTTTAATTCGTTTGATGATTTCAGTCTCTTCTTCATGCGAAATGCCGCACTCAGCAATTATTTCGCACGCCTTTTCAGGTGTCATACGCAAGAAATCATCCTTGTCTGGAGTGATGAGAAGTCCACCCATGTCAAGGGCACCTGGACTCACAAGGAAATGTTCATCACCTTCTGCAAAATAACAGTCAGGACGATGCTTCGATCGAGGTATGATGATACTGACGATACACCTGTTATTGCTATAGTTGCATGGCATAGTGAATGCAATGATATTCAGCATAGGTTCTGTTTCACCTTCAACGACTGGCAACGATTTATACACCTTCTTGAAAAGGACTTCGTTAGCCTCAGGAGTACGAGACACAACCACAAATGCCGGACAAGCATAATTACGAAGCACGTACATACCAAGTTCTTCGGTAAGCGGTTCGAGTCTGCTTGCCTCAACAAACTCATCATCACTGATTGGGTACAAGCGCGAAGTATAACGAATGTACAAACGCTCATAATCGCGTTCCAAAGGCACAGAACCTCTTGTTCCTGCCTGGAAATGCATATGATCGGGAGCAGAAGCACCACAAAGCGGACCATTATAGAATACCATCATCTGCTCCAGGCTTGCCGTAATGCGCATCATATCAATATAGTTGTTGAGAATGCGCTGAGGAGTATGGTAACGTTTTGGTATTGTGAAATGCTTTGAAAGTATAGGATATGGATTGACAAGCAACTGATAACGCTTGAGCATAGGCAAACCAAACTGTTCCTCAGGACGATTTAAATCACAAAGGAAACAAGGACGCTCAGAGATGGACTTCTTGTCTATCTTTGCTCCAGTCGATGATCTGCGGGCAGGATTATATTGGGCAGCGAGTGAGAATTCTTCAGTAGTGAGTGATTTGTTTTTCACATTTCTCAGTTCATCATAACGACGACGAGCATCAGACCAATGTTGCAACTGACTCGCAAAGAGTTCTTGTGCATCATCCATTTTGGCTTCTTTTGCCCAATATTCATTAAGTTTGCGGCGGTCAATCAGTTCTATCGTACGAAGCATATCTTTGTAGCAATTGTTCTGATTCACTTTTTCCACTGAAAGACATGCATCGGAATTGCCTTCCCAACGACGACAGAGATACACTTCATCAAAGATTCTGCCTATACGATACTTGCGTGAGAATGCAAGTCCAAGTGCATAATCCTCGCCATAACTTGTATTCGGAACACCTATTTTTCGCAGAAGCGGTGTAAAGAATGCACGTGGAGCTCCGAGTCCGTTAATACGCAAAGCATTATTTCGTCCGTTTTCATCCGTCCATTCGGCATGGTCGATAAGTCCTGGAGGAAGAGTTTCGAGTTGGAAATTGCACATACGGTAAGAACCAATCACCATCGCACATCGTTCTTCGTAGAACTTGTCAACAATCCTCTGCAAAGTATCAGGACCGCTATAAAGGTCATCGCTATCCAGCTGAACGGCAAAGCGTCCACATCGTTCATCATTAACAGCAAGATTCCAACAGCCACCAATGCCAAGGTCATTACGAGTCGGAATGATATGGATGCATCGGTCGTCAGTTGCTGCAATCTTTTCAATCGCTTCAGATGTTCCATCATTTGAGAAATTGTCAACAACAAGAACATTATATTTAAACGAAGTCTTCTGCGACAATGCCGAATTGATAGCATCATCAATAGTACGAACACGATTACGAACTGGAATTATGACAGAAGCCTCGTATTCGAAATCGCCACGCTTTGCGTCCAAGTAAGTAACGGTAAGCGGGTCAATATATGCACCAATCTTTTTCAAGTGGTCGGTAAAGACTATTTCCTTCTCTTTCTGATTTTCACGATTACGAGGGTCTACATAGTCAAATTGCTTTTCCCCACTCTTTCTGAGGTCGAGTTCTTCTTCCGTATACAAGTATTCTCGAATATGGAAAAGAGAATGGGCACGCTTGTTGCGAAGAGCATACAGATGGAAAGCGTACGGTGTGGAGAATTTATAGTCAATATCTGGATTCTCTTTAAAGAACGCTTGAACACTCTCTGTTCTTAAAAGATTAATCGAACCAAAATCGAAATCATCACGTACACTGCCATAGAAACAATCAATGACAGGAGCGTTCAATGTCTTGCCATCCTTGACCATGTATCTGTCGGAATAGACAATTGACGCATCAACACTCTTTGCCACCAAATAGAAACGCTCACAGAAATTATAGCCTAATGTCATCTTCTGAAGCTTTCGAGATATAAGGACATATTCTGAAGTAGCATTATTGCAGATGACACGCAAAGATTCGACTCCATAAAAATTATCGATCACAAAAACTTTGTAATCATCAATACTCGCATTGCTTTGTGTTGAAACGATAAATATATTATTGACCAAACGTTCGTCTTTCACTTGGTCAATCATACATCGAGTTGTCTCTTCGTCAATATACGGAACGAAGCAGTCAATACCTTTTATCATATATAATTTGAATTTTAAGGTCTAAAATATTACTCATTTTATGCAAAGATAAAACTTTATAATTTGCGAAACAAAATTATTTCTCCTTTTTTACCTTTCCTATCGACTTTTTCTGTAACTTTGCACAAAATAAAAGATTTAATAAGTATTAAGGACTCAAAAACTTAAAAACAAACTCTCATATACATGAATCAAGAACGTTCGCAAGAAGGACTTCAGGCACTTGGCAAAAAGACAGAATACCGCCAAGATTACGCCCCTGAAGTTTTGGAGTCTTTCCAGAACAAACACCCGGAAAACGACTACTGGGTTCGTTTCAATTGCCCTGAATTCACAAGCCTCTGCCCTATCACAGGACAGCCGGACTTTGCTGAGATCCGTATATCTTATCTGCCGGACGAGAAGATGGTGGAGAGCAAGTCGCTCAAACTCTACCTTTTCTCTTTCCGCAATCATGGAGACTTCCATGAAGACTGCGTGAACAAGATAATGAAGGACCTCATCAAACTCATGGATCCAAAGTATATCGAGGTGACTGGCATCTTCACTCCTCGTGGAGGCATAAGCATCTATCCTTACGCAAATTATGGTCGTCCTGGAACAAAATATGAGGAAATGGCGAATTATCGACTTATGAATCATGATTTGAAATAAAAAAGTCGTACCTTTGCACCTATGATAGAAAAGCATATAGTACTTGAGGATATCGACCTTGTCACATTTTATGGTGTAAATAATATGCACCTACAGATGATCAAGGCTCTCTATCCTAAACTGCGCATCGTGGCACGAGGAAATGTCATCAAGGTTCTTGGTGATGAGGAGGAGATGTGTGCCTTTGAGGAGAATATCGCAAAGATGCAAGAGCATTGTGCCAAATATAATTCATTGAACGAGGAAACTATCCTGAACATTGTGAAAGGCGAACAGACTTCGGGACCAGCTGGTGAAGGTGAAGCAATCTGTTTCTCAGTTACTGGTCGTCCTATTATTCCTCGTTCTGATAATCAGAAAAGACTTGTTGAAGCATACAATGAAAATGACATGGTCTTCTCTATTGGTCCTGCCGGATCGGGAAAGACTTATTTGAGCATTGCACTTGCTGTTCGTGCTTTAAAAAATAAGGAGATACGTAAGATTATCCTCTCACGTCCAGCAGTTGAAGCAGGTGAGAAATTGGGTTTCCTTCCTGGTGATATGAAAGAAAAGATTGACCCATATCTCCAACCTCTTTACGATGCTTTGCAAGATATGATTCCTGCACAGAAACTCAACGAATACATGGAACAGAAGATTATTCAGATAGCACCACTTGCTTTCATGCGTGGTCGTACTCTGAACGATGCCGTGGTAATTCTTGATGAAGCACAGAACACTACAACTCAGCAGATTAAGATGTTCCTCACCCGTATGGGACAGAATACTACTATGATAATCAATGGCGACTTGACTCAGATTGACCTTCCACGTTCGGTAAAGAGTGGACTCAAGGAGGCTTGCGAAGTGCTACGCAATGTCCCAGGAATCGGTTTCATCGAAATGAATGACAAGGACATTGTTCGTCATAAGTTGGTTACACGCATCGTCAACGCCTACAACAAATACGAGAAGGAACAGGCTGAAAAGAAGAAGATTATCAAACTCGAACATTGAAGCTTCTGCACTATCCATCAAAGTTCCAAGTTCCAAACATCAAACAATAATATCATTTAAATACAAACAATATGAACGCATTAATTCGTACAGACTACAACTTCCCTGGCCAGACAGGAGTTTATCGCGGTAAGACTCGCGACTGTTATTTCATCAACGACGACATCATGGTTATGATTGCAAGCGACCGTATCTCTGCTTTCGACGTTGTACTTCCTAAGGGTATTCCTTTCAAGGGACAGGTACTCAACCAGATTGCTGCTAAGTTCCTCGATGCAACAACTGACATCTGCCCTAACTGGAAACTTGCTTGCCCAGACCCTCAGGTTACAATTGGTGTTAAGTGTGAAGGTTTCCGCGTAGAAATGATTATCCGTGGCATCCTTACTGGTTCTGCTTGGAGAGACTACAAGAATGGTTGTCGTGAAATCTGCGGTGTTAAACTTCCTGACGGAATGCGTGAGAACGAGCGTTTCCCAGAACCAATTATCACTCCAACTACTAAGGCTGACGAAGGTCATGACCTCAACATCTCTAAGGAGGAAATCATTGCTCAGGGTATCGTTTCGAAGGAAGACTACGAAGTGATGGAAGACTACACTCGTAAGCTCTTTGCTCGTGGTCAGGAAATCGCTGCAAAGCAAGGTCTTATCCTTGTTGACACAAAGTACGAATTCGGAAAGCACGACGGTAAGGTTTATCTTATTGACGAAGTTCACACTCCTGACTCATCACGTTATTTCTATGCAGAAGGTTATGAGGAGAAGTTCGAAAAGGGTGAACCACAGAAGCAGCTCTCTAAGGAGTTTGTTCGTCAGTGGCTTA
>DCIW01000205.1:6651-20772 GCA_002317225.1 Prevotellaceae bacterium UBA1716
AAATCACAGACGAATATGCAGAGTCTGTTTCAGAGCGTTACATCGAACTCTACGAAGGCATCATCGGTGAAAAGTTTGACAAGAGCGACAGTTGTGATGACATCGCTGCTCGTATCGAAAAGCGTGTACTTGAATATCTTAACAAATAATTCGGAATCAAGAATTAAATTAGGAATTGAAAAATTATTATTATTATTATTATTTTAATATTAACTTAACTTCCAATTCCTAATTCCTAATTCCTAATTGACTACGTCGAGCACTTCGTGGTTCCTAATTCCTAATGTACCAGCAAGAACAAATAAAACCTTATAATTCGGAAGGCAGTAAGCGTGAGCAAGTTGAGCACATGTTCGACAACATAGCCCACTCTTACGACCTTCTGAATCATACCCTCTCATTTGGTATAGATAAGATTTGGCGAAACAAAGCCATCTCTTATCTTATTCCTTTTGCACCCAAAACAATACTTGATATTGCTACCGGAACAGGTGATTTCGCGATACTTGCCAACAACAAGTTGAATTCTGATTCAATTATCGGTTGTGATATCTCGGAAGGAATGATGAATATTGGTCGTAAGAAAGTGAAGAAACTTGGTCTCGACAATAAGATTACCTTCCAAAACGAAGACTGTTCGCAAATGTCATTTACTGACAACCAATTCGATGCAGTGATATCAGCCTTCGCACTTCGCAATTTCCAGAACCTCGACAAATGTCTCACCGAAATGCATCGTGTTTTAAACGTAAACGGACATCTCAGCGTTGTGGATCTTTGCACTCCAGTTTCATTCCCAATGAAACAACTCTTCTATATATATAAAAAGGTGGTAATGCCTACTCTTGGCAAACTCTTCTCAAAAGATGCAACTGCCTACTCATATCTGCCAGATACGATGGATGCTGTTCCTCAAGCACAGGAAATGGTCGATATCATCAGCAAGGCAGGTTTCAAAAATGCAAATTATAAACGCCTGCTCTTTGGCATGTGCATTCTATATACAGCAGAAAAATGACAAAATTCGGACTCGTTGGCTACCCTCTTGGCCACTCATTCTCAAGAAGTTTTTTTAACGACAAGTTCCAAGGTGAAAAGATTGATGCAGAATACCTTAACTTTGAAATTCCATCAATCGAACAGTTTACAGAAATCATTGAGACTCATCCAGAACTCAAAGGTCTCAACGTGACCATCCCTTACAAGCAGCAGGTGATGGACTATCTCGATGAGGTTTCGCCAGAAGCTCGTGCCATCGGTGCGGTAAACGTGGTTCGTGTAGAGCATAATGGAAAGAATGTGAAACTGATCGGTTTCAACTCTGACGTCATCGGTTTCACACAGAGCATTGAACCTCTCCTCCGCACTCACCACAAGAAGGCACTTATCCTCGGAACTGGCGGTGCATCGAAGGCAATCAATTACGGTCTGAAGAAACTTGGTCTCGAAACCCTGTTCGTTTCACGATCTAAGCGTGACAACTGCATCACCTACGAAGATATCAATGCTGATGTACTGAAGGAATACGAAGTGATTGTCAACTGCTCTCCAAAGGGAATGTATCCTCACACAGACGAATGTCCGGATATCCCTTATGAGCATCTCACATACAACAACCTTCTTTACGATTTGGTCTATAATCCAGAAGAGACTCTCTTCATGAAGAACGGCAAGGCACATGGTGCACAAGTAAAGAACGGACTCGAGATGCTTATTCTCCAAGCACTCGCATCATGGGACTTTTGGAACTAAGAAACCGACTAATCGAATATAATGCCATAATCTTGGAATAAGGATTATGGCATTATTGTCCTATTCAGACGTAAAAATTGTCCTATTAATCACATCAATTTGTCCATATTTCGCTTTTATATACGATTTTTCGCATTTTTTATAGCAATTATTTGTATAATTTAAAAAGTAACACTAAATTTGCAAACGAAATAATAAAGTAATTTTTTCAGAGTTAGTTTTTCATAGTATTAGTTCAATTGTATTTTCAGATATGAAATACTTTGACGGAAACAGTAGGATGTGTGAACACCTTGCTGTTTTTCTTTTAAATCCTAATTATCAAATCGGCAAACATTATCTCCCACAGAGCTCTCAGAGACTTTCGTCCTTACCCCCTACTCTTTCGCTTTTTCTTCAACTGCTCAGCAATTGCCCATTGAACAGCAGCACCTTCCTCATCGCCTTTGGCATCAAGAATATTGCCATAAAGTTGATGAGCACTGATGTTATCGTCCTTGAAGGTGAGAGCACGCTGAATATCATGTTCCGCTTCATCAAGGTTATGTTGTGCAAGTTGGATTTTAGCGCGAAGATAAAGTGATTTAAAGTGAATTGGGACAATATCAAGGGCTTGGTTAATTGCCTTATGTGCATCACGAAGTTTTCCCGAATCAAGAAGAGTTCGCGCTTTGCCCACATAAGCATCAACATAACGTGGATTCATCTTGATCGCCTTATCATAATTGGCTATCGCAGCTTTCGAATCATCCATCTCGAGACATTCCTGAGCAAGATGATAGTATTCCTCTGCATAACCATTAAGAATCATTTGCTTCTCGTTGAGTTCATCCTGCTTATCTTTCAATTGCTGATTGAGTTGTTCGATTTGTGCTTTCAATACATTTATCGTATTCAACTTTCGACGAATATATCTCCATGCCCAAGGCTTTTCAATATCATAACGCATGTGTATCGCCTTGAAGAAATGAACAAGCGATTCATGCATATCACCTTTATCAAATGCTTTTATTGCATCATTATACTCAATGTCAGCACCAGCACGTTTGAGAGCAAGATCTACTGCCTTTTGATTATTGAATTGTTCTGAAAACTTTACAATATTTGGATTGACAAATACATCCGACTGATTGATAGGCTTCATGAGTTTAAGTCCATCAAGCGAACGACAACGGCTCAATGCAACATAAGTCTGTCCACCAGCAAACACTCCACCAGTAAAGTCAATATTCACCTTACTGAATGTCAAACCTTGACTCTTATGAATTGTAATTGCCCAAGCAAGACGAATCGGAAACTGAGTAAACGTACCAAGTTCCTCCTCCTCTATCTTCTTTTCAGTCTCATTATAAGTATATCTGACATTTGCCCAAATAGCACGTTCCACATCAAACTCCTTGCCTTCATCTGTAATGATTGTCAAGTATTTGCCTTCATCGAGATCTATGCCAATAATTGTGCCAATAGTGCCATTGACCCAACGCTTGTCCATATCATTCTTTATGAAAATAACCTGAGCACCAACTTTTAGTTCAAGGTCAAGAAGTGTTGGAAGTGATGTTTCTGGAAACTCCCCATTAACACTACCATAAAAATGAATTGGATCACCTTCAATCTCTTTCAACCGTGAAGTATTGATTGAATCAACCACATCCCTAAGTGTTGCAAGCGTAACACTCATCTCGCCACTTCCTGCTTGAAGAGACAACTTCTTCTTTTCCTCTTCTGTGAGCACACAAGTATTCAGAAGTTGTAAATCAGCAGCCGAAGCATGATTAGTACGAATATGGTCAAGGACTGTTATGAAAGCATTATCTGTCTGGCGATATACTTTTGTAAGTTCAATGCTAACCAATTGCATTTCACGAAACACTCTTGCAGAAAAGAAATGAGGTGTTTCGTAAAACTTGCTTAGGATTTCTCTTTCATCTCGAGTCACAACAGGTTCTAACTGAAAGACATCGCCCACAAAAAGCAACTGCTTGCCTCCAAATGGAAAGCGGTAATTACCCGAATAGACTCGAAGAACTTTATCAATAAAATCAATAATATCAGCACGCACCATACTTATTTCATCAATGATGATAAGTTCGATGCTCTTCAGGAGTTTCACATGCTCCTTATTATATTTAAGGAATTCCTTCAATCGTCCAGGCGAACTGAAGCGGTTGTCATCAGGCACAAGTGGATGAAAAGGAAGATGAAAGAAACTATGCATTGTGCTTCCTCCAGCATTGATTGCCGCAATACCTGTAGGAGCAAGAACTACATATTTCTTTTTTGTAGTTTCACAGATATATTTCACGAAGGTAGATTTACCCGTGCCAGCCTTTCCGGTCAAGAATACGGACTGGCTGGTAAACTGAACAAGGTCAAGGGCATTCTTGAACTGCGGGTTATCGATATCTATCTTCTTTATATCCATTCAATTAAGTGGGAACTGACTTATGCTTTAAAGGGTATCCTAATGACTTGCTTTATATCTCTTCTGTTTCCGTATCGATGTAGTCATAATTATAGTCGAGGTCGATATCCATGTCATGCATTTCAAGAGTGTCGTGATGCATGGTGTCGGCAGGATTGACATAATGATGTTCGATGACAGGAATATCCTCCTTTGCCTCAGGGAATCTTGCATGATACTTCTTGTAACGTGGATCCTTATCATTCAGCACCTTCTGCAAGAAATAACCGAAGATAGGAAGTGCTGTACGACTGCCTTGTCCAAGAGCACCATTGCGGAAGTGTATGCTGCGATATTCGCCACCTACCCAAGCACCTCCTACAAGATTTGGAGTGCAACCCACAAACCAAGCATCAGAATGATTGTTCGAGGTACCAGTCTTGCCACCCACTTCTGTGTCCCAAGGACGAGAGAGATAACTGAGCATTGCCGATGAAGTGCCACCTTCGTACACACCGGCATGAAGCAGACGCTGTAGATAATATGCGGTCTTGTACCTCATGGCACGTTCAGCCTGAGCAACCTCAACCTCAGCATCATAGATGACTTTACCATCACGATCCTCAATCTTTGACACAAGAATCGGTTTGCGATGCATGCCATCGTTCATCACCGAACAATATGCATCAACAAGTTCGATAAGTTGTACATCACAAGGACCAAGCGAGAGCGAAGGAGTATCATCAAGAGGCGAAGTGATACCCATTCGATGTGCTATGTTTATCACACGAGGAATGCCAGTCTCAAGACCGAGTTTTGCTGCAACTGTATTAATCGACTGTGCAAAAGCGGTACGAAGAGGGACGTATGCACCATTGTATGTTCCATCAGCATTGTGAGGATGCCACCATTGGAATGTGCCAGGATGGAACTTGTCCTCAACCTGCATATTCACTTCTACATCAGTGAGGCAATACTCTGGATCGATAGAGTCGTTATGTTCAAATGCTGCAGCATAGACAAATAGCTTGAAGGTTGAACCCGGTTGTCGCATAGCAGTCACCTTGTCGTATTTCCACGAACCGAAGTCGATATCTCCCACCCATGCCTTGACATGCGAAGTCTGAGGTTCCATAGCTACAAATCCCGTATGCATAAACGAAACCATATATCTAATGGAATCCATCGTACTCATAAGTGTATCGACAAGTCCGTTAGCATCTCCTTGTCCGTATGCAAAGACCTTAGTGCGATGAGGTTCGTTGAGATAGAAGTTGATGCTGTCGGCATTACCCGAATATTTCTTGTCAAGAATCTTGTAATAATCAGACTTCTTCGCAAGATCCTCAATAAAGTTAGGAATCTCCTTGCCCCATTGGTCACGCCATGGATTCATGCCCTTCCAATGATTATTGAACACCTCCTGAAGATGCTTCATCTGCTTGTTGACAGCCCATTCGGCATACATCTGCATCTTTGAGTCGAGTGTGGTGTAGATGCGAAGTCCGTCACCATCGAGATTGATATTATGCTCTTTGCACCAATCACGCAATTCATCACGTATTGCCTCGCGGAAATAGAGTGCATGACCGCTATACACGTCCTCCACCTTATACTCATCCATATTGATAGGAATCTGGATGAGCGAGTCGTATTCGTGGCGAGTCATATTGCCCACGGTGAACATATTATCATGCTGCAACATGTTAAGAAGCACGGTGTTGCGGCGACTGAAACTGTTCTTAGGATTGATTCGTGGATTATAAGTAGTTGTAGCCTTGAGCAAACCGATAAGCGTTGCCGATTGCTCTGCGGTGAGATTTGCCGGCTCAGTATTGAAATAAGTCTTTGCAGCAGTACGGATACCGTATGAGTTGCTGCCGAAGTCGACAGTATTAAGATAAAGCGTAAGAATGTCCTTCTTCGAATACAGATTCTCGATCTTGATGGCAGTCACCCACTCTTTCGATTTCATAATGAGAATCTTAAGACCAGGTACATTGCCAAGCAAACCAGTACTGTACTGACTACGAATCTTAAACAGATTCTTCACCAACTGCTGAGTGATAGTGCTTGCACCACGAGCATTACCACGGAACATATCTTTGACTGCAGCAAAGAGTCCTTGGTAGTCGATGCCATGGTGCTCATAGAAACGCTCATCCTCAGTTGAGATAAGTGCATTAATTATATAAGGTGAAATTGCTTCAAACTCTACAGGCGAACGATTCTCATTGAAGAATTTGCCAATAAGAACACTATCCTCAGTATAAATATATGATGCTTCGTTCGAAATAGGATTCTGGATAACATCCTCCGAAGGCGAAACACCGAATAGCCAAAGGAAGTTACAATCAACTGCACCTAAGTACAAGAAAAAGAAAACAATGAAACTACATATCGGAGTTACAATTCTCTGATACCACTTGCCCCGATACTGTCCGGCATACCATTGCCAACAACCTTTCAGAGCATCTATTATTTTCTTATAAAACCTTTTCATTATCGTATTCTATCAATGATTCTTCAGGGATTAATATGAAAGGTGCGCTTCGCGCCAATAGAAAAAACATGAAAGAAACAATAAAAACATAAAAAAACAATTCCATTGTTGGTTTTTTCTTGTTTTTGTTCTGTTTTCTTTAAGGTTTTTCTTAATTGGCCTGAAGGGCATAAAATCAATTCATATTATCTGTAATACCCTATCAATAATCTCATCAATTGACATCTTGTCCACATCAATCCACTCCATCTCCTCGTCTTTCTTATACCAAGTCATCTGTTTCTTGGCATAGACACGAGTGTTCTTCTTGATGCGCTCCACTGCCATGTGCAATTCCCATTCGCCACTGATGACATTAAAGAGTTCTTTATATCCAACTGTATTGAGCGAATTGAGATGGCGAAGCGGATAAACACGTTTTGCCTCTTCCATAAAACCTTCCTGCATCATCATGTCGACTCGTCGGTTTATGCGATTGAACAAATCTTCCCTTTCGCGTCTCAATCCAATCTTTCTTATGGAGAATGGTCGTTGTTTTCGTGTTTTAGTTCGGAGCGAAGTATAAGTCTGCCCAGTCATATAACAAATTTCGAGAGCATGAACCACTCGTTTATGATTCTTCTTATCGACCAAGTCGTAATACTCTGGATCGAGCAATCGTAGTTCGGCAAGCAATGGTTCGAGTCCTTCATTCTCAAATCGTGTCTTCAGCATCTGGCGAGTCTCATCATCCACTGTAGGAATATCATCAATACCCTTAGTTACAGCATCGATATACATCATCGAACCACCCGACATGATGACCGTATCATGCTTCTTGAACAACTCCTCGAGCAATTCAATCACATCTGCTTCAAATTGAGCAGCACTATAATATTCGTCAAGAGCCTTTGTATGAACAAAATAGTGCTTCACACGTCTCATCTCCTCTTCCGTAGGAGCAGCCGTCCCTATCTCAATATCCTTATATATCTGACGCGAATCAGCATTGATGATAGGACAATGCAACTGCTCTGCAAGACGAAGCGACAACTCCGTCTTACCCACAGCAGTAGGACCCGTTATGACCAACAACCTACCCAAGCGCAGCCCAATTTTGAATTTTGAATTTTGAATTTTGAATTTACCTAAAACTCTCCATCACTGATTTCCAAACCAGCAATGTCGATATCTTCCTGATCGTAACCATCATCAAACGCATCGTCTTCATCGAAGATATCTGCACCACCAACAGGATTCATATTGAGCATATCATCGAAGTCAAGCATCTGCTGAGGAGCATCGCCAAACTTCTTTGTCACCATTCCACCAGTCATCGACTTGCCAGTTATGATTTCGCTGAGTTCCATAAAGAACACACGATCAGCAAGCGGGTCGAATGTATAAAGGAGATGCTGCTTCTCATCCTCAAGAAACTCGCTCAGTTCAGTTTCTGCCATAATGAAACTGTCCTCGTATGAGTCAGTATCCATCACTTCCATTGTGATTTCCTGTCCCTTCTCCCATCCGTCTTCACAGATTGTGAACGATGTGAGTTGGTCGTCATTGTAACCACAACTCTCGATAATCAACTGATGCAAATCCAAGAATGTAGCATCACTGTCAATTTTGATTTCACGCATGAAGTCCTCTACTTCATCCGAGATAATTGTAAAACGGTAGATCATTTAAAGCCCCCCGACCCCTCTTATCGCGTCAGCGCTTTCGAGCTTGACGAGAAAGAACGGGGCGGCCATCCGGATAGTTGAGGGGAGATGACCAATTATATAGTTTGTAAATATGTTTTTATTTTGGATAGGACATTGTCGGTGTCACAGATTACTTCTTCATTTGTGAAGCGAAGAACTGTGTAGCCTTGGCTTTCAAGCCATTGAGTCCTTTCGGTATCTTTAACTATCTGGTTGTTTACGAAATGATACCCACCATCAATCTCTATTATCAACATCGATTTGATACAGATAAAGTCGGCAATATAGTCACCAATAATATGTTGTCTTCGGAAATGAACTCCCAAAGAGTTACTACTAAGCAGCAACCACATTATCGATTCTGCCTCTGTTGGATATTTTCTCATCCTTATGGAAAAGCGTTTCAATACTTCATAAACCGCCCCATCAGCAGTCTCATACCAGTACTTTTTCCCATAACCACTAACAATCCAAACAACTACCAAGCGCCAGCACGCCCCGTTCTTTCTCGTCAAGCTCGAAAGCGCTGACGCGATAAGGGGGGTCGGGGGGCTCTTAACGAATAATCCCCCTCTTACTTCCTCCCACAAACTCAATAATATACTCAATCTCCTTACTCATTGGCACTTCCTGCTTAATAGCCTCGATTGCCTCAGCCACTGTAAGGTTCGAATTATATATGAGTCGGTAAGCATGGTGGATATGGTCGATGAGTTCGTTTGAGAAACCACGACGACGAAGACCAACCACGTTAAGACCGAAGTAAGATATTGGTTCCTTACCAGCCATTACGAATGGAGGGATATCCTTTGGAGTTCGACTACCACCCTGAACCATAGTGTAACCACCGATTCGACAGAACTGATGCACAAGCACCACAGCCGAAAGGATAGCGCAGTCATCAATAATCACCTCGCCTGCAAGCTTGGTTGAGTTACCCATGATGATGCCCGAACCCACTTCGCAGTCATGAGCGATATGAGCATTCTCCATGATGAGGTTGTTGCTGCCAACCACAGTCTTGCCCTTGCTGGCAGTACCACGGTGGATAGTCACGTTCTCACGTATCTTGTTGTTGTCGCCAATCTCTACGGTAGTCTCTTCGCCTCTGAACTTCAAGTCCTGAGGGATGGCACCGATAACTGCACCCGGGAAGAGTGTGTTGCCGCTGCCCATACGAGTACCACTCAAGAGAGTGACACTATTCATCAATACGTTATTATCGCCAATCTCCACATTCTTGTCAATAAAACAGAATGGGCCGATTTCGCAGTTATCACCAATCTTTGCTTCTGGATCGATGCAAGCCATTGGATGAATTTTTGAAGCCATATGTAAGCCCCCCGACCCCCGAAGGGGGCGGCCATCCGGTTAGGTTGGGGATGGATGACCTGTATGTTAATAAAGCCCCCCGACCCCCCAAGGGGGCGGCCATCCGGATTGTGGAGGGAAGATGACCTGTATGTTAAATCTTAATACTTAACTCTTAATTCTTAACTCTTAATTAACCCAAGCGCAGCCCATTGTTAATTGTTAATTGTTAATTGAACAAACAATAGCTCTCGCAAACTTATTATTTATTCCATGACCCGGTTTGTATGCAGTCACTTTTCCTTTGATAGGACGACCGATGAGGGCAAGGTCGCCGATGATATCGAGGAGTTTGTGGCGAGTGCATTCATTGTCCCAAGTGAGTGGCTTAGGGTTGAGATAGCCGAGTTGAGTGGCATCCATGTGCTCCACTCCGAGTTTGTCGGTCAAGGCATCAAAACGCTCTTGCGAGAGTTCACGCTCATAGATCACGATAGCATTGCCAAGATCGCCGCCCTTGATGAGTCCCATTGTGAGAAGTGGTTCTATTTCGCGAACAAATACAAATGTACGCGCTGACGAATACTCCTCTGCAAAATCGCTCATATCGTCAAGTCGAGCAGTCATCTTTCCCAAGAAAGTGCTGTCGAAATCAGTTGTCACCTCAACCGAAAAACTATCTGCTGGTTCAATTCGGAGATGCTCACCATGTTCGCCTTCCACTTCCACAACCTTATCTATTACGAGATAGTTGCGTTCAGCATCTTGCTCAGCAAGTCCCACCTTCTTTATGTTCTCAGTCCAATAATATGCACTACCATCAAGAATTGGCATTTCTGGACCATCAAGCTTTATCAGAACATTGTCGACACCTGCAGAGTAAAGAGCAGCCATTGCATGCTCAATAGTCGAAATCTTTATATCGCCTTCCACCAGCACCGTTCCACGTTGTGTCTCGCCAACTATCTTGGCATCACAAGGGATGACAGGTTGTCCTTCAATATCTGTTCTCTGAATGTTATATCCAGTATTTGCATCTGCGGGACAGAATTCGGCAGTGATAAATGCTCCTGTGTGAAGTCCTTTGCCCTTCATCACGAAACTGTCCTTCAATGTAGTCTGTTTCATTACTTATTCTTTAGTTCCTCTATTTCTTTCTTTAATTCGTTAATCTCCTTGATCAAGTCAGGAAGCATATTAATTGCAGCCGAATTCTTCGCAAACTGACGATGTGGAACTGCAGGATAACCCATCAATACAGCACCACCCTTCTTTGCGAGATTGCCACCCGACACACCACTCTGCGCACCAATCTGAGTCTTGTCGCCGATACTGATATGTCCGGCAATACCGACTTGTCCGCCAAACATACACCATTCGCCGATCTTCGCACTACCAGCAACACCAGTCTGCGAACTCATCACTGTATTTGCGCCCACTTCCACATTATGAGCAATCTGAACGAGGTTGTCGAGTTTCACGCCATGTCTAACGTAAGTCGAACCCATTGTCGAACGGTCGATACAAGTGTTTGCACCAATCTCCACATCATCCTCAATGGTCACGATACCAATCTGCGGAATCTTCTCATATCCATTTGCAGTTGGAGCAAATCCGAATCCGTCTGCACCAATCACACATCCTGCATGGAGCACGCAACGATTGCCAACCTTACAGTCATGATACACCACTGCATTGCTGTAAATCTCGGTGTCATTGCCCACTTTCGCATTTCTGCCAATAGTCACATGTGGATGCAGCACACATCCGTCACCAATCTCCACGCCTTCGGCAATTGCAACAAAAGGACCGATATAACAATCCTTGCCAATCTTTGCCGATGGATCGATAAACGCAAGCGAATCGATGCCTACACGCTTCTGTTGCATGCTCTGGTAGAGTTGCAGGAGTTTTGCCACACTCTCGTATGCATTATCCACGCGCACCAATGTAGCCGACACTGGTTGCTTTGCCACAAAATCCTTGTTGACAAGCACCACGCTCGACTTGGTTTCATATATGTAATGTTCGTACTGAAGGTTTGCAAGGAAACTGATTGCACCTTCCACACCTTCTTCTATCTTCGCAAAAGTCGAGACCTGTGCCTGAGCATTGCCTTCAACCGTTCCCGCACAGAATCCTGCTATTTGTTCGGCAGTAAAAACCATATCTTTTCTGTTATGTTCTTTTTTTTCTTTGCAAATTTAATAAAGATTTATGACATAAATACTATATATTACAAATTTTCACTACCTTTGCACCAAAATTAACGAAAATAAAGCAAAATTACTATGGCAATCGACAACAAACAGCGCTATATGATGCGTGGTGTTTCTGCTGCAAAGGAGGATGTGCACAATGCAATCAAGAACATTGACAAGGGCATCTTCCCTCAGGCATTCTGTAAGATAATCCCAGATATTCTCGGAGGCGACCCCGAATATTGCAACATTATGCATGCTGATGGAGCAGGAACAAAGTCATCACTCGCATATATGTATTGGAAGGAGACAGGCGACATCTCCGTATGGAAGGGTATCGCTCAGGATGCTCTCATCATGAACACCGACGACCTCCTTTGCGTGGGTGCTGTTGACAATATCCTCGTTTCTTCCACTATCGGACGCAACAAGATGCTTATCCCTGGCGAAGTGATTTCTGCCATCATCAACGGCACTGACGAACTCCTCCAGCAGATGCGTGACATGGGTATCGGCATTTATGCCACTGGTGGTGAAACTGCCGATGTGGGCGACCTCGTTCGTACTATCATCGTCGATTCTACAGTCACTTGTCGCATGAAGCGCAGCGATGTGATCGACAATGCCAATATCCGTCCGGGCGATGTGATTGTCGGTCTTTCTTCGAGCGGTCAGGCTACTTACGAGAAGGAGTATAATGGTGGTATGGGCAGTAACGGACTCACTTCTGCTCGTCACGATGTCTTCTCCAAGTATCTTGCAGAGAAGTACCCTGAGTCGTTCGACAAGGCAGTTCCTGACGAACTCGTTTACTCTGGTTCATACAAGCTTACAGATGAGGTGGAAGGCGCTCCTGTCAATGCAGGCAAACTTGTTCTCTCCCCTACTCGCACATACGCACCGGTAGTGAAGCGTCTTCTCGACGAACTCCGTCCTGAGATTCACGGTATGGTACATTGCACAGGTGGTGCTCAGACCAAGGTGCTCCATTTCGTAGGCGACAACTGCCGTGTCATCAAGGACAACATGTTCCCTGTTCCCCCACTCTTCCGTGCCATCATCAAGGAGTCGGGCACCGATTATGCCGAGGCATACAAGGTCTTCAACATGGGTCATCGTCTCGAAGTCTACCTCTCTCCTGAGCATGCCCAGAAGGTCATCGACATCTCCAAGTCCTTCAACATCGATGCCCAGATCATCGGCCACATCGAAGAGGGAAAGAAATCCCTCACTATCAAATCCGAATTCGGCGAATTCAATTATTAGAAGCCCTATTAAGCTTTTTCATGTCACGCAGAGCCGCAGAGTTCGCAGAGTTTACAAGTCTGTTAAGCGAGAGTCGCAGGCTTGGCTCTTCGAGCTACGCGGCAGAGGTCGCTGAGACCTCCGGATAGTTATTTAAAACTGCCTGCAAAGCTCCGCGTAAAGTGCAGTAAGCACCTCTGCCTTCTCACTCCCCCTTTGGGGCAGGGGGGACAAAGTGCAACCTCTGCGAACTCTGCGTCTCTGCGTGACATAAAAATAATTTACCATACACCAATGTTTTTATAAAAATGGCTTACTCTTTATTAGAAAAACTGGACGGACTCGTAGCACGTTTCGAAGAAGTTTCAACCCTTATCACCGACCCAAACGTGATTGCGGACCAGAAACGCTACGTAGCCCTCACAAAAGACTATAAGAACCTTGAGGACATCATGAATGCCCGCAAGGAATACATCAACTGTATCAACGGACTCCAGGAAGCAAAGGAACTCTTCTCCATGGAAGATGATCCCGACATGAAGGAAATGGCTCGCGAGGAGATTGCCGCCAACGAAAAGCGCATCCCCGAACTCGAAGAAGAAATCAAACTCCTCCTCATCCCTGCCGATCCTGAAGACTCCAAGAATGTCACCCTCGAAATCCGTGGCGGTACTGGTGGCGACGAAGCAGCCCTCTTTGCAGGCGACCTCTTCCGCATGTACTCCAAGTATTGCGAAATCAAGGGTTGGAAACTCACCGTATCGTCTTTCTCCGAAGGTGCAAGTGGCGGTTACAAGGAAATCGTTGCTAACATCACAGGCGAAAACGTGTACGGAACGATGAAGTACGAGTCGGGTGTTCACCGTGTACAGCGTGTTCCTGCCACCGAAACCCAAGGTCGTGTCCACACATCAGCATCTACCGTTGCTGTCCTTCCTGAGGCAGAGGCATTCGATGTTCAGATCAACGAAGGTGAAATCAAGTGGGACACCTTCCGTTCTTCTGGTGCTGGCGGTC
>DCIW01000021.1:0-1283 GCA_002317225.1 Prevotellaceae bacterium UBA1716
GCTTCGATGTCGAGATCGCATACATCGTTGCGACCAGCATAGTAGTTGAGAAGACCATCAAAACCGATAGACTTAACCGAAGCAACGAATGTGCCAATTGGAGTTTCAGGTTGAAGACCGCCGCAAGTTCCGATGCGAACAAGTGTGAGAGTGCGATGCTCATCATTTTCAGTACGAGTGTTAAAATCGATATTTGCAAAAGCATCGAGTTCGTTCATAACTATGTCGATATTATCACAACCAATACCTGTGGATTGAGCTGTTATACGTTTGCCCTTGTAAGTACCTGTAATAGTGTGGAACTCACGAGATTGTACATCACACTCGATTGAGTCGAAATGAGATGCTACAGTTGCTACACGACCAGGATCGCCAACAAGGATGATGCGGTCAGCGAGTTGGTCAGGAGTGATATGAAGATGAAATGCAGAACCGTCTTCGTTGATAGGGAGTTCTGATGGAGGGAAAATTTGCTTGGTCATATTGTGAGTGGGTTTAGGGTTATATGTTTGACTATGTTAAAAACATGGGAATATGAACGGGAAATAGTGATGAGTTAAATGGGAGATAGGGGAGAGGGGCGATTATTGGAGTTCAAGCTTGCGAGTTTGCTTTTCGAGAGAAACCACGGAATCGTGAAGAGCTGGGATTTGAGACTCAATCTGAAGGATCTGAGACTTGATAGTAGAACCCTTCGAATTCTGCCGAAGTTGGGAAAGAGTCTGAAGAAGATTATCAAGTTCCTTCTGCTTCTTCTGATATTCGGTGAACTTAGCTTTTGCCTCAGACGAAGTGAAATCGGAGAGGAAATGATAAGTCTTATGATCATTAATTATGAAAGTGAAATCATAATTTGCATTATTATCTTTATTAGAGTTCAGCTTGAGTGTAAGTTGTTGACGTGCAGAACGAATGATATCTTCGTTGCCTTTCCAAGTATCTTTGATAGAGTTGATGCGAGCAGCATTTATGATAGTGCTATGACTATCAGTTTCATAGTCGTAAGTGTTGCGAGACTTTGGTTGGAGGAAAGTATAAACACACACCTTTCCTTCAGGTTGATAACGGTCGGAAGCAAACCAACCAATACCAAGATTATCATCAACGACCATAAGATAATCGTTAGCATACGAGTTGAAAGGGAAACCGAGATTAGTTGGCTGCAGGTATGTTCCGTCTTCGCTATCATAGCGAGTCACGTAAATGTCATAATTGCCAAGACCTTCTTTGCTTCGTGATGCGAAATAGAATGTAGTACCATCTGAGAGAAGGAAAGGATAGTT
>DCIW01000021.1:1445-11139 GCA_002317225.1 Prevotellaceae bacterium UBA1716
GGCGAAAGAGTGATTGAACCGAGTTCGCTATCAAACTTATATGCAGAAAGGAAATTAGCCTTATCAACAACTACCGAGTCGATGAATACAATCTTGTTGGTTGCTTGAAGAGCAGACAATCCACCCTCCATCATGTGCAAATTGTGCTCAAATTCTGTAGTGTCTTGTTTTTTGCGTTTTGCCTGTGTGATTTGAGTCTGGAGTGATTTTATTGCAGATTCAAATTGAAGCGATTTGTATTGCTTTCCCATTTCCGAATCGTCAGACACAAGAACAGGAAAGGCAGGAGCAGCAGGTGCATGGTTGTGCAATTTGCTTATGTCAATAGGGGCAACACGAATAGAATCTTGTGCCATAACAGATAGTGCAGCACAAAATGATATAATGATAAAGGATAATATGCGAAATGATTTGTTCATCGAAACAAGACTCATTATTTATTAAATAAATACTTAATTCGTCACAAAATTATAACATTTTTGAGATATAAACAAAAGTTTTTGATGTTTTTACTTTTATTTAAGGTATTATTGAGTAACTTTGCACGAAAAATTGGTTTTACGTTTATATTCTGAAGTATAAAATGGGTTGTGAAAACTCTCATGTCGTGGTTGAAAATTGCAAAATTCACCAATACTTCAAAATATGGTTTACAATTATAATGATTATAGTATGTCTGGACGGTATAAGGCAACTGATAAGTTAAGTTATGTAATTTCGAATGATTATCATCTCCTTCAAGTGATGAGCCGTTTTGGCATTACACTTGGATTTGGGGAGAAGACTATTTATGATGTATGTCGACAGGCTAATATCGATGTTGATACCTTCTTGCTTGTGTTGAATTACGTCAAAGATGGTGCTGATGGTCATCCACAGAAAGTTGACAATATCAGCGTTCCAAATCTTCTCGACTATCTCAAACGAACACATACTTATTATCTCGAATACCTCCTTCCGAGCATCCGTTTTCACTTGTTGAACGCTATTGACTGTTCGGTGAAAAACGAGATTGCGTTCCTTGTGCTTAAGTTCTATGATGAATATGTAGAAGAAGTGAGAAAGCACATGGAATTTGAGGAAACTACCACATTTGCTTTTGTTCAGAAAATAATTGATGGAGAGTCAGTTGACCTTGCAAAGTCGCATCTCTTGAGTCGTCATTCGGAATCAATCGAAAGCAAGTTGAAGGAACTCAAGAATCTGTTTATGCAGTATTATCCTGCAAAGGAAAATAACGAGAAACTGAATGCCGTTATCATCAGCATTTACCAAGCAGAGGAAGACTTAAGCAGCCATTGTAGGGTTGAAGATAACATATTCAGTCCAGCAGTTCGTCGACTTGATAAACAGAACAAACTACATAATTCAGAGCGTGAACTCGAACCAGTTGATGAAGTTTCTTCACAAGATGATTCGTTGAGCGAACGCGAGAAAGAGATTGTTGTATGTGTTGCTAAAGGTATGGCAAACAAAGAGATAGCAGATAAGTTATGCTTGAGCATCAATACCGTTACAACACATAGAAGGAACATAGCGAGAAAGCTCTCTATACATTCATCAGCAGGTATTACGATTTATGCTATTGTGAATAAATTGGTGACTTTGGACGAAGTTAATATGTAACCAAAGTATTCACTACAAGAACAAATAACATTTACTTTAAGATAAAAATAATAAAGGTCAACCAAAAATGGTTGACCTTTACTGTTTTTATAAAGCGAAGACTAATCTTCCATAAGTTTGCGATAGCGAATACGCTTTGGTTCTTCAAGACCGAGACGCTTAGCCTTATTTGCCTCATATTCAGTATATGAACCTTCGAAGTAGAAGACCTCTCCATTACCTTCGTAAGCAAGGATGTGAGTACAAATACGGTCGAGGAACCAACGGTCGTGAGAGATGACAACTGCACAACCTGCAAAGTTCTCAAGACCTTCTTCAAGAGCACGAAGAGTGTTGACATCGATATCATTTGTAGGCTCATCGAGGAGAAGAACGTTACCTTCTTGCTTGAGAGCCATTGCGAGATGAAGACGATTTCGTTCACCACCTGAAAGCACTCCGCAAAGCTTTTCTTGGTCTGCTCCGTTGAAGTTGAAACGAGATAGATAAGCGCGAACATTAAGTTCACGACCACCCATGCGGATAGTTTCGTTGCCTTGGCTTACTACTTGATAAACAGACTCATTAGGCTTGATGTCAGTATGCTGTTGGTCAACATAAGCAAGCTTGACTGTTTCACCCACTTCGAACGAACCCGCATCAGGAGTTTCCAATCCCATGATAAGGCGGAAGAGGGTAGTCTTACCAGCACCATTAGGACCAATCACACCAACGATACCGTTTGGAGGGAGAGTGAAGTTGAGGTCGGTAAAGAGAGTCTTGTCACCATACGACTTAGCCATATTGTGAGCCTCGATAACCTTGTTTCCAAGACGTGGTCCGTTTGGAATGAAGATTTCGAGTTTCTCCTCACGCTCCTTCTGCTCTTCGTTGAGCATCTTATCGTAAGAGTTAAGACGAGCCTTACCCTTGGCCTGACGAGCCTTTGGAGCCATGCGAACCCATTCCAACTCACGTTCGAGAGCCTTACGACGCTTCGATGCAGTCTTTTCTTCCTGAGCCATTCGCTTTGACTTCTGGTCGAGCCATGAAGAATAATTGCCCTTCCATGGAATACCTTCACCACGGTCAAGTTCGAGAATCCATTCCGAAACATCATCGAGGAAGTAACGGTCGTGAGTAACGGCAATTACTGTTCCTTCATACTGCTGGAGATGCTGTTCCAACCAGTCAATTGATTCTGCATCAAGGTGGTTGGTAGGCTCATCGAGGAGAAGCACGTCAGGCTTCTTGAGAAGGAGTTGGCAGAGAGCAACACGACGACGTTCACCACCAGAGAGATTGGTAACAGGAAGGTCGCCTGCAGGACAACGAAGAGCATCCATTGCACGTTCGAGACGAGAATCCACGTTCCAAGCATCTGTTGCATCAATAATATCTTGAAGTTCTGCTTGGCGATTCATCAACTTTTCCATTTTGTCTGGGTCTTCGTAATATTCAGGAAGACCAAAGAGTTCGTTGATTTCATCGTATTCCTTCAAGGCATCATATATATGCTGAACACCTTCCATCACGTTCTCTTTCACAGTCTTAGACTCATCGAGAGGAGGGTCCTGTGGGAGATAACCTACTGAATATCCAGGTGCCCAAACTACCTCACCTTGGAATTGTTGGTCGATACCAGCAATAATCTTCATGAGAGTAGATTTACCTGCACCGTTGAGACCAACGATACCAATCTTAGCTCCATAGAAGAACGAAAGGTAGATATTCTTGAGTACTTGCTTTTGATTTTGTTGGATGACCTTAGAGACTCCAACCATTGAGAAAATTACTTTTTTATCGTCAACTGTAGCCATATATTATATAATGTAAATGTTCGAGATAAAACATAGGGACGTTCGTGCATGTCCGTCTGCACGGACATTGTTGTCCGTTAGTATGGACTTTGATGTCCGTCTGCACGGACTTTTTTACTTATCAAAGAGACTGTCGAGATATGTATAGAATGCTGGATCTTCACCAACGATAATCTTTGCGATATTGCCCTGTGGATCAATTACAATCTTAGTTGGGAAACCTTGAACAGAATAGTCAGAGAGAACAGAACTTGTACGAGGATTGTAAACGTGGAGCCAAGGAAGTTCGTATTTCTCAACTGCTGCCTTCCACTTTTCTTCTGTATCGTTGCAGTCAACACCAAGGATTTCGAACTTGCCAGCATACTTCTCATAATACTTCTTCATATCAGGAATACCCTTGATGCACCAACCACACCAACTTCCCCAGAAGTCGAGGATAACATACTTACCACGAAGAGAAGAGAGAGTGAGTGGGTTGCCCTTGATATCGTTGAGCGTGAAGTCAGGAGCAGGATTTCCGTTCATAGCATCGAGTTTAGCCTGTTCTGCTGCTTCTTGCTCTTCCTGTATCTTGCGAATCTTTTCATTGAACTCATTAACTCCATCAAGGTATTTGCCTACGCGACCATTTGCAATAGTCTCGCTCTTTGTCTTAACTTCGTTATAGAGTTCGTTGAAGTCAATATGGTCAGCAAGATAAAGCACAGAGCCTTCGTCTGTAATATGAGAATTGAGATAGTTTCTCATGCCATCTTGATAAGCCTGGCTCTTGACATTGAGAGTATCTTGAATGCCCTTTGCCACTTCCTGTTGCTTATCTTCAGGTGTTGCTTGAAGTCGGGCAATTGCAGACTGATAGTAGTCCATCACATCTTTATATAATGGAGTAATGGTAAGGTCGGTAGCATTGCAAGATTTGTAGATTGGAGAACCATCATAGAAATACTCATCTCCTTTGATAGTGAGTTTGAGAGTTTCACCTGGCACGAGATATATCTTCATGAAAGTATCATTGTCACCTAACTCCTTCTTGAGTCGTGCTGGAACAATTTCGGATATCTGCTTGGAATAGTTGAACTTACTATTCTTTACTTCAATTTCTTCTTCAGCATCATAAATGCCATAGTTGCCTATTTGTCCAACCTGAATATAATACTTGGCATTTACTTTTTCGCCTTCGATTTTGCCCTGCATCTTGAATGGCTTTTGGGCAAATGCTACACTTGCAAAAGCAAGCATAAGGAATAATAATGATTTCTTCATAATTGATTTTGATTTATTGATTAATTGGTTTATCTGCTAATGTCATTAGTGCAATATCATATTTGAGAGGATCTTCAGCATCCCACGATTTGAAGATAGAGGTGAGTTCTTCGCAAGCTTTCCATGTGGGGCGCTTGTTGGTTAGGAGTTCTTGTGTGAGTTGAAGGACATGGGTGTCCATGACTGCATAGAGGTCGGTTTGAGGGCGAGAGGTCCATATTCCAAGATCGGGGGAAGTGTGACGAGTCATCCAACGGATATACATGCAGATGCGTTTGCAAGCACTCTTGTCCATCGAACCTACTCGAGCAGGACTGAGCCAAGTGGAGATAATCTCAACAACTTCTTTCGTGGTTTTCCCCACAAAGATTTCTTCAAGAGTGTCATGTCCATCAATAACATTACGGATATTGCGACAAACAGCCTTGAAAGTAGGTACATTGAGCGTGCGATACACACATTCGTTCTTCGCATTAAGATAAGATAACTCATAACCGCCCATTCTGATGAACTGAGCAGGATGCCATTGCATCTCATCACGAATCATACGAAGAGCAGTAGGGTAGATAACCTTGCGCGAACCCCATGTAATCATAGCCACAAATAGTGCTCCGAGTTCAATATCAAGCTGGTTTGTGGTGTGTTCCATCAATTGATAGACCACTCCGCAAGGGTCAACTTGCTTGAAACGTTCGATATCAAACGTCTTTTCGTAGTATTTATCTAATAGTTCTTTGGATATTATCATTAATAATCAATGAGTTATCAATTTGTAGACATTAGAAGTGTTACATGTTACAGCGTTACATGGGAGATATAATTATTTTTTTTAATCAGAATCTCTATAGGAGTTCAATTCATATTCTATTTAATAAATTAAATTAATAATTCCTTCGTGTAACGGTGTAACGTGTAACACTAATATTCTATTTACTTAATTATCAAAGATTTTCACATTCTTTTACCCATTCAGCATAGCTTGCATCAGATGGCATTCGCCAATCTCCACGAGGAGAAAGTGACACAGAACCTACCTTAGGGCCATCAGGAAGACATGAACGCTTGAACTGCTGAGTGAAGAAACGACGGCAGAAAGTGGTGAGCCACTTCTTGATAGTATCTTCATCGTAAAGGTTAACTTCCATGGCAGACTGCATCTCAGGAGTTTCGATATAAGAATCGAGCATCTCCTTGTTTGCATTCTTCTGGTTGATGAATGCTTGCTTTGCGAGATAATATATCTTGGCAGGACGGAAACCACAACGAAGGAAGTTGTAAAGGAAGAAGTCATGGAGTTCGTATGGACCAACTAGGTCTTCAGTCTTCTGCTTAATATTTCCGTTCTCATCAGCAGGGATGAGTTCTGGAGAGATTGGAGTGTCAACGATGTCGAGAAGAGTAGCTTTCGATTCTTCGTCCACACTTGTCATGGCAACCCACGAAACGAGATACTTCACAAGAGTTTTTGGTACGGATGTGTTGACACCATAATTAGACATGTGGTCAGCATTGTAAGTACACCAACCAAGTGCGAGTTCAGACACATCGCCTGTTCCTACCACAAAACCATTCATTTGATTTGCCACATCCATAAGTATTTGAGTACGCTCACGAGCTTGGCAGTTTTCGTAAGTCACATCATGAACGTTGATATCGTGCTCAATATCCTTAAAGTGCTGAATACAAGCATCCTTAATGCTTATTTCCTTGATTGTTACTCCAAGTGACTGCATAAGCGAAATTGCATTATTATATGTGCGGTCAGTCGTACCGAAACCAGGCATCGTAACACCAACTATATCCTTATGTGGACGACCAAGCTTGTCCATTGTCTTAACACAAACAAGGAGGGCAAGAGTAGAGTCGAGTCCACCCGAAATGCCAAGCACAACGGTCTTTGCCCAAGTATGCTGAATACGTTTTGCAAGGCCTTCAACCTGAATTGCAAATATCTCCTCGCAACGCTCGTCAAGCTCTTTTCCACCAGGAACGAAAGGATGAGGATTGACCCAACGAGTGAGTTCGAAATCGTATGAAGGCGAAACAAGTTGGCAGTTCACTTCGACTATTTCCTTATCTTCCATATTGCGGACACACTCGCTCCAAGTTGTGTTGATTCGACGTTCTGTGCGGAGTCGTTCAACATCAATCTCACTTACTACAAGTTGTTCGTCGAGAGAGAAACGCTTGTTCTTAGCAATACAAGAACCATTCTCATAAATAAGGGCATTACCCGCAAACACAACGTCCTGAGTACTCTCGCCATAACCACAACTTGAATAGACATATCCACAAAGACAACGTGCCGACTGCTGACTGATAAGCGAGCGGAGGTAGGCATTCTTACAGATAAGTTCGTTAGAGGCAGAAAGATTGAAGATGATTTCTGCACCCTTCATCGCAAGATTGGTTGAAGGAGGAATTGGTGACCATAAGTCTTCGCAGAGCTCGATACCAAACGAATATTCAGAAGTGCGGAAGATGAGATTAGTGCTGACAGGAACCAATTGGGCACAAAGATGAGTATTTGTTGTGCCAACCACCTTTCCAGAAGTGAACCAACGCTGCTCATAAAACTCCTTATAATTAGGGAGATAGGTCTTAGGAACAATACCAAGAATCTTTCCGCCTTGAATTACGATAGCAGCATTTATAAGCATAGAGTTTACCTGAACAGGCATTCCGATGATTGAGATAATCTTAAGAGAACGAGTAATGTCAAGAATGTGGTAAAGAGCTTCTTCGGCACGATCGAGGAGGAGTTGCTGGGAGAAGAGGTCTTGACAAGTATAACCTGTGATACACAATTCGGGAAAAGTGATGACTTCAGCACCCTTGCCTTCGGCTTGAAGGATAAGGGACTCTATCTGCTTTTCGTTGTATGAGCAATCAGCAACCTTGACTGAAGGGATGGCTGATGCAACTTTGATAAATCCGTAGTTCATATGTAGTTATGTGTTATTTGTAGTTTTACAGTTTTACAATTAAATTGTAAAATTATGGACACTTTTTTAGATGGGGGCAAGTGAATTGGATGATTATTAGCGCTTGCAGTAGGAGCGGAACTCGCAAGAGTCGCAATGGGACTCATGTTGCGTGAAAGGAGTGTCGGAAAGGAATATCTCCGAGAGCTTATCTCGCAACAAGTCAACATATTGCGATTGGAACTGCTTGGCATAATCCTCAACAAACTCCTTACCGATGCTGAGTCGGCAATCGCGATCCTTCGTGGCAGTCTTGATGTACATAAGAGCAGGCATGACCGCCTCTTTTGGTTTCTCCTGTTGCGAATAAACCTCGCAATAATAGAGAGCCTGAAGATAATTGTATGCTCTTTCGTAAGTCTCATTGTCGAAGAGTCCTTCGAGCGAACTCGCTTTCTGTGCTTTGGCGTTTGTCTTATAATCTGAAATTCGGATGATGCTCTCGCCTCGTTCGTTATGAATTCGTTCGAATCGGTCGATATAGCCACCGAGTTGAATAGATGTCTTATTGTCATTCAAAACAATATCGCACTCCACTTTCTCCTCAACACCAAGGATGGTCATTGGACAAGAAAGGGCATCATAACGAAGTTGGTTCTTGACATAATCCATAAGAACATACTTGTTGAGCAATTGTTCTCCGTTGTATTTAGGATGGTATGTGGTTTCGTTTTCTGACATCTTGAAGAATTCGATGCCGAATGCCTTATCGACAAGTGCCTCAATTGCAGATTTATTATTTGCCAAACCATTAAGATAGTCAGCAAACACTTGTTTTTCAACCAATGGTCTGTAGATTAACTCCATCACTTTGTGGAAGATACTACCGAACATCGGATTGTCAACACCTTCGCTCACTTCGTCATCTCTGCGGAAACCAGCCACTTTGCTCATATAGAATTTCAAAGGGCAATCGATGTAGTTATTGATTGAAGAAGGAGAGATATACTTGATGTTGCGGAGCTTTTCCTTAACCTCCTCAGTCTTCTCAATCTCAACAGCGGTAAGATGTTGCGATTCGTTCGAAGCGGCAAGCGAAAGAAGTTCGATGTCAGGACCATTATTGAAGATGGCTTTCGATTCAACCTGGAGTTGCATCATGAAGCGTGACATTTCGCCACTTGTCATTCCATCGGCAGTCGAATTGTACATCAAAGTAACATTCTCAGCACGCTGAAGCAGATTGTAGAAATAGAATGCATAGAGCGAAACCTGCTTTTCAATCGTAGTCATTCCGTAAGCATCACGAAGAGCATAAGGTATGAGAGATGCCATTCGCTCTTGTTTTGGGAGTTGTCCCTCGTTGACACTCAGCATGATAACATTGCGGAAGTCGAGATTTCGAGTTTCGAGAAGTCCCATAACCTGAAGACCGATTGCTGGTTCTCCATGGAAAGGAATGCTCTTCTGCTGAAGCATCTGAACCAACAAACGAGAGAGAGTGGCATTATTCACATTGAAGATTGGTTCACGCTCTTGAAGGGTATGAACACGCGAAATAACGCTATGAGCAGCAAACACACTCTCCACATAGAGTTGGAGTTCGAAGTCGGTTTGTGCCTCCTTCTTATTGTCGATCAACTGCTGCTTATAGCTCTTACCAATCTTCTCCGTTATATTAATAAGGTATTGTGTAAGGTCAAGATGCCCCTTAATCTGAGTGAAAATCTCCTGAAGATAAGGCACCTCAACATAAATCTTATTGCCGTTTTCATCAGCTTCCTCGTACGATGTGAGTTGTCTGGTCGAAGGAAACATCACATTATGACTCTTAAGATACGAAAGAATCTTTAATGCCTGATCGCCGACCATCCTCTTAGTGTAAGGATGTTTCAATACAATAGATGCCTGAGTGTATTTCCACGTGTTAGCATCCTTATTGCCATGCATGTGGAGGTCGGTAAGAGCTAAGACATAACTATAGATAGGAGTTTCCTGAAGAGGATAACCCATAGTTACGTTCATGTCGAGTTTTCTGCCTTCAATCTCTGATGGAATAGAATGGAGTACAGGTTGAAG
>DCIW01000186.1 GCA_002317225.1 Prevotellaceae bacterium UBA1716
CATCGATGACACGAGCAAGATACTCGTTGTCTGTACGACCTGCATCTTCAGCGTAGAACTCAACATCCTCAACGTAACGCTTAGCATACTTTACGGCACGCACAGCACGTTCGATGATTTCTTCAGGAGTAGAGTTGAACTTGTACTTAATGTGAGATGGAGAAGTACCGATACCAGTGTGGATACGACCGCGCTTTGCATACTTCAATGCTTCTGCAGCCACGTCGATATCCTTCTCAACGGCACGAGTCAAGGCACAGATTGTTGGCCAAGTCACAGCCTTAGAGATTTCAACTACAGAGTTGAAGTCACCTGGACTTGAAACAGGGAAACCTGCCTCGATAACATCCACACCGAGAGCCTCGAGCTGCTTTGCCACCTGAATCTTCTCAACAGTGTTGAGCTGACATCCTGGCACCTGCTCACCGTCACGGAGTGTGGTGTCGAAAATATAAAGTCTATCTGCCATATATATGTAATTTGTTTTAATCTCAATCCAATTGGAGACAAGCTCATAATAAACATAAAAACCTTCCTCTTGAATTGAGAAAGGTTAAAAATTATGTATATCATTTTAAGCGTACATAGGCATACGCACCTTTCTCACCGCGAACTTTGTAAGTCGTAGTGATAGAAGGTTGATGTATGTAAATGTATACGCCATTGTTGTCATTTTTGTTGAAAACGATGCAAAGGTAATAAATAATTAGGAATTAGGAATTAGGAATTAGGAATTATTTTTCAAAAAGACACATTATTTATAATAAGGGAGTCAATTTGATACCTATTTTGCTGAATACACTTTACTTTTTCCGTTAATCGACATGCTTTACGGGTTTTTCAAGCGAACTCATCACGACTTCCACTTGAGGAAGGGCGTTGGTGATGATTTCCTTGAGCAATTCGACCGTATATTGTTCGCTTTCCCAATGTCCGAGTTCGATGAGGCAAATGCTTGGATGACCGAACATGCGATGATATCCAATCTCACCTGTGATATAAACATCTGCATTCTGTCGCTCTGCATCACGAATGAAATCCACTCCTGCACCACCACAAAGGGCAATACGCTTGGTAAGCTTCGTGTCATCAAAGTCATAATCGTTGTTAGTATTGCAAGAATCTGCCATGAAAACTTGTGCAACCTTACTCTTGAACTCTTTAAGTGAAATAGGAGATTTAAGGTCAAAAATCTTTCCGCTTCCCGTTTGGCTTTCGTTATCAATAGGCACTAAAGGCTGTATGTCTTCCACCTCATAACCAAGTTTTTCCACCATCTTCATGTTCACACCTTCAGCAGCATTGTCAAGATTGGTGTGAGCGGCATAAAGCACAATATCTTCTTTGATAGCACGATACACGCAACGACTGATATAATCGCCCTCAGCACTTATCTTCTTCAATCCTCGAAAGAGCAGAGGGTGATGACTCACGATCATCTGACACCCTAAGGTTTTTGCTTCGTCGATGATACGTTCAGTCACATCCATACAGCAAAGCACTCGTGTGATTTCCTGATTTGGGTCTCCACATTGGAGTCCAGCGTTGTCGTAATCTTCTTGGAGTTGGATAGGAGCCACCGCTTCGATTACCTTCATTATTTCTTTTGCAATTGCCATGGTCTTTATAATTGTTGTTAATTTTGTCTGCAAATGTAGTCATAAAAGTTGAGTAACCGAGATTAAATCAAAATAATTTCGTACTTTTGCACCAAAATTCATGATTAAGATAATGATAGATAAACAGAAAGACCCGATGGGGCAGGCAATAGCCGACTTCATGAAGAACGGAAAGGCAGGCAAATTGCGTGTCTTTTCTCCCGACTTTGATGAAGATGAAATCCCTGTCGAAACCCTCTTCCGCGAACTCGATGAGATGCCTAAGATAGAGCAGACAGCTCTTGAGTTGGCTTCGGGGAAGATACTTGATGTTGGTGCCGGTTCGGGTTGCCATTCGCTCGCTCTTCAAGAGATGGGAAAGGATGTAAAGGCGATTGACATCTCGACACTTAGTGTGGAAGTAATGCAAGAGAGTGGGGTGGAGAATGCTGTTGTGCAAGACTTCTTCGCAATCAAAGATGAACAATACGACACCATCTTGATGCTTATGAATGGAGCAGGAATCGTTGGTACTATTGACCGACTTCCAGAGTTCTTCTCCCATCTCAAAAACATCCTTGCACCAGGCGGTCAAGTATTGCTCGACTCATCTGATATCCGTTATATCTTTGAAGAAGAAGATGGCTCGTTCGAGATAAACCTTAACGATGGATATTATGGTGAACTCGAATACCAAATGCAATATAAGCGTGTGCTTGGTGAACCTTTCCCTTGGCTTTATATCGATTTTGCTACGCTTCAATATTATGCGGAAGAAAATGGATTTGAAGCAGAAATGGTGGAGCAAGGCGAACATTATGATTATCTCTGTAAATTAAAAGTAAAATGAAAAGAATAATAACACTTGTAGTATTTATAATGATGGTGGCATCATCCTTTGCTGGTGATCGCCTCTTCTATGTGTCACGCAATTTGAATCGTAACATCATCGTATATGACCTTCGCTTGAAGAATGGAGAATTGGATGTGGATGAACCGCTTCATGTCTATTGGTACAATCAGGAACATAATCCTGTGACTACCAACGAACTCAACTTTATCCAACGGAAGATGGCTTATGGATATTCTGTCACTTCAAAAGGTAATAATGAGGTGAAGATAAAACTCAAAGCTTACAATAAGCGTGAAGTGAAGATTTGCAAGCAAAATGGTAAATGGGTGGCACTTGCTACCATCAATGGTAAGGAGTGCATTCTCACAGAGATTTATGCTCATTGCCCAAGCAGGACTTCGTGCGATTATGTTGAGTTGAGAGGTAAGGCGTTGAGTGATGGTTCGCAGACCAAAGAGAGGGTGAAATGACCGTATTATATATATTAATAGGTGTAGTAGTCGGTTTGGCAATCGGTTATCTTTGGGCAAACAATAAGGCCTCAAAATTGCAGGCTAAGGTTGAAATGCTTGAGGAGTCTAATGCCAAGCAGATTGCTGAATCGGAAGAACAATACGAGAAGGCATTGGCCAATCAGCAGGCACGCTTTGATGAGACCATCGCAAAGGTTGAGGCTCAGATGAAGGTTGCCACTTCGGATATGCTCCAACAACGTCAACGTGAGTTTGCCGAGGCAAGTGGTTTGAGTCTTGGGCAGATAGTCAATCCGCTTCGTGAGACTATCGATAAGATGAAGGCTGCCATGGATGATAACACTTCCAAAAATACAGCCATGAGCGGTGAGATGAAGGCAAACATCGAGAATATGATGCGCCAGAGCGAAGCGTCCCGATTGAGCACAGAAGAACTTATCCGTGTGTTTAAGTTTGGTAATAAGGTGCAAGGAAATTGGGGCGAAACGGTACTTGATGAATTGCTTCAGTCGCAAGGATTGACCCGTGGAGTTCATTACGAAACCCAAGCCACTCTTCGTGATGCAAAAGGTGACAGTATAAGGTCGAATGATGGTAGTCGCCTCCAACCAGATGTGATTCTTCATCTCGACCAAAAACGTGAAGTCATCATCGATTCAAAAGTCTCTCTATCAGCATTTATCGACTATGTCAATGCGGAGGATGAAGCTTCGAAACAACGCTATCTGCAATCTCATATCGAGAGCATCGAAAGTCATGTCCGTAATCTTTCAAGCAAGGATTATTCGTCCTATATAGTTGCTCCAAAGATAAAGATGGACTACGTGATAATGTTCATGCCAAATACTGGAGCACTTTGGACTGCACTCAACAAGAAACCTGACCTTTGGCGCAAGGCGATGGAGAAGAATGTGTTTATTGCTGATGAACAAACACTCTTTGCTGCACTCCGTATCATCAATATGACTTGGACCCAAATTGCCCAAGCCCAAAACCACGAGAAGGTCTACAATCTTGCTAACGAGATGCTTGACCGAGTGGGACAATTCATGAAGAAATACGAAGCAATAGGCAAGGCTCTCTCCAATGCTCAAAAGGCTTATGAAGAGGGTGAGCGCAAACTCGACCCGGGAGGTCAAAGCATCCTTCAAACAGCAAGCAAACTTATAAAACTCGGTGCAAAGCAAAGTGACAAGAACCCTTTGCCATTACCCGAAGAAAACGAAACACTGCATCTCGTGGATTAGCGAAATGCAGTGTTTTCATTTGTTCTGTATCGAACGTAAACCATTTTGTTCTGTATCGAACGTAAAAAGTCTTATTTCTTGATGAACTTCAAAGCCTTATTGCCCACCTTCACGATGTAGACACCATTATTGATGTTTGAAAGGTTGAGGCTTGTGAAGTTGGTTGATACATAAGCATTCTCAACGAGTGTTCCCGAAGTTGAATAGATGTGCACATCACCTATGTTTTCGTTTGCACTCTTGATGTTAAGGATGCCTTGACCTACGTATGCAATCGTGATGTCATCTTCGTTGGCAACCTGAATCTCTTCTATATCAGTAATGACAGTTTGAGCCTTGATAAATGACATCACATCAGTATCGCAAGTGTTCTTTGCTGCAGGTGTTGGTTTCGGCATAAGATAACCGAAAGCACCACCATCTGGATAACGTCCAACCGAATGCTCACCATCATGAGCCTCATAACGAACAGAATCAGCATAAAGGACTTCGTCGCCTTCGTATCTTGCAAGAGCAACATAACCGCTATCTGCCTCAAGTTTGAAACTTGCATGAAGAGCCTTCGCACTTGGGTCTTTCTTATCACACCAGATGATTTTATGACCATGTGAAGGGATGATAGTGTTGAGAGTCACATCGCCCACAGGAATCTGATATTTCTGTGGCTTGTTAGGATTGTCTGTGAGATAAAGACCTGCAATATTCACATCCTCTTCGCTATTGTTGTAAAGTTCAATCCAGTCAGCCTTCTTGAACAATTCGTTCACATAAATGGAGTTCGAAGCACTAACTTCGTTGATGAGCACAGGAGCGGTATTGAAGTTTTCTGCAATCATTTCTTCTTCAGAAAGCTTAGTCCATCTTGCTTCATAGCGATAACCTGAAGTGTTAAGTTCAAATTCAGGGTCAGCGCATGCAAGTTCCTCATTGTTTGTCCTGTACCAACCCTCAAAACGATAGCCGGCAGGAGCGGCAGCACGAAGCACGATAGGCTTGAACATGCTTCCGTCCATAGCACCAGTTGGTACCTTGATGTCGTTGATGAAAATCTCTGCTTCATCGATATTGCTCTTCACATGAACAGTGGCAGTTGCTACACCAGAAAGTTTGGCAGGCTTGTAGTTCTTAATCTGTGTTATCATGTTTGATTGGCGCGAAGAAGAGAAACTGTTGATTACCTCGTTTGCAGAAGTCGTACAACTCTTTCCATCTACCGAGAGGCCTTTGTTCATGAGGTTCATCACCCTTGTCATTTCGGTCTTTACACGAGTTGGGTTGAATACCGAACCTGCCACAATACAGAAGGTGTCAGCGAAACGACTGCGGAACTGACTGTTTTCGAGCATATTGATGAAGATTGCAGCAAACTTGTTCTCGAAGGAATTAGTCTGACCTGTTTTCCAAGGAGTCACACCATCAATACCATATATTTGGTTGGCATTGGTGAATTGCTTCTTCTTCTCAAACTCTTCAAACGGATTGCTGAGTTTGCCGGCTGTGTCAGTATCGAAGAGCACAAAGTGGAATTTTCCATCTGCTCTATGTCTGAATGCCTTCACGTTATTGTCCACCCAGTCCTGCATACCTGCATAAAACTCGACAGCCATGTAATTGATGTATTCTTCGATGTCGACCAATTCGCAAATCTTGTTGTACGAATCTGCATTAGCCGCAGTCTTGGAGAGTTCGTACCATTCTAGGAATTTCTCGTCTGTACCGCATTTCTGCACATAACAAGAGTCTGCCTGAATCTCAAACTGATCAATTTCGTCCGAGTCATATCCGTAGTTTGAGTAAGCATAGTGCTTGTTGTTTGGTTCGCGCATATTGATGGTTCCGTGGAACTCACCATTCACAAACACATGAACAGGTTGCCACATCTGAGTGTTGATGCGAAGTCCTGATGTGCGAACAGTCTCTTGGAAACAAGCATCCTTGATGCGTCCGCTTGTGTCGTTTCCACCATTTCTTATTTGCAAAGTCTTGTGCTTGACGTTTGGTTTTCCGTCGAAGAAAGGATAGTCCATGCTATTGCGACCCATGTAATACTTTGCTGCCTTCAACTTAAACGAATGAGGTGTCCACGCACGACTCCATCCGCCACACATTGACATGTCGACCTCCTGGTTGAGAGCATATTCGCCTTCAGCTGTGATGTATTCAAAGTTGACAGGGCGGTCCCAATCCATGTTCCAGTTGCACTTGGCAGATTGTCCGTTGCCTGGTCGTCCGTTAGGGTTGGTCTCGGTAGTGGTGCCTCCCCAGCCACCCCAGCCTCCCCAGCCACCCCAGTCCCAGCCTCCGCCTGACGAACCGCCTTCGAAGATGCCGTAGTCAGAACTATGGAGATTGTCCTTGTTGGTTGCGATTGATATGATTGGGAAAACGTAACTCTTATTCTTATAGATATACGAACGAGTTGTCACTTCGCTTGGGAGATAGCCATCCTTGTATGCACGGGCACGGATGATATAGTTCTTTCCGCTCACCTTGATGGATGTGCTTTTTGATGCTTTTGTTCCGTTCGCCATGGTCGGAGTAGGGGCATCACCGTTACTGCAGATGGTGTAGTAGATGTCGGCACCATCTGGCGAAGTGATATTTACTGTAAAGGCAGTTGAGAAGAGGCATCCGTTGATATCAAACTCAGGTGCTGCAAGTTGCTTGTCTGCAGAGTCCACGAATGTAGACGTAGTGTTCGACTTGCCCGGAGTTGGGTTTGCGGTCCAAGCCCAAATGTCGCCTCCGTTTGTCTTACGAGCATACGACACACGACCTATTGCCTGTGGGTATTCCTGGCTGCAAAGCACTTGGGTACCATCAGTCACATAGATAGTACCGCCGTCGTAGTCGAGTTTGAAGTCGATATTGTTTTTTGAGAAAACTCCATCATAATGGTCGAACCAGATGGTGAAGTATGATTGCTTTGCAAAGGAAGAGTTCCAGTTGCGTACAGGCTGCTTCTTCAAGTCAGCAGGATCGTCAGTCACATAGAGCTTGCTGACATTGATGGCTGATGTGGTAGGGTTGTAGAGTTCAATCCACGAACCGTAGTTCCATGATGGGTCGAGGACATAATCCACATTAGATGCCATAATCTCATTGATTACCATCTTGTTGCTTTGAGCAGATATAGTCACACAAAACAAGAATAGTATTGAAGACAATACAGTTTTTTTCATTTTTAATATATTGGATTTAATCTTTTTACACTTATGAGCGATAATACGCATTTTTACTTTTTTATCCTAATTGTTTTCTTTTCGACCGACATGTTGCCTTGAGCATCGAGCCCCTTGAGAGTAATAGTGTAGGTGCCGGGGATGACTGGGGCAGTGAGTTGGACAGATGGGGAGGTGATGTCTGGCTGCCAACTAGTTGTAGTCGAACATGTCTCGTCGTAGTTGAAGAACTGTGGGCGGTTCTGCGGGAATGAATAACTGAAGAGATGGGAACCTTCGTCGAGCTTGTAGTTGGAGAGGCGGCCTTTGCGAGAGATAAACGAGATGACTCCCTCTGCACATGAGTCTCCAAAGGTGTAGCGGCCGTTGTATATCTGGACGTACTTGATGAGGTAGGCATCGTAGTTGAGGATTTCGTTGATGTCATAAACAGGCATTCCGTCGAGAAGCACGAGTGCTGGCCAATTGGAGAATATCTTGGTGTCGGGTAGATAGGTGAAGAGTTGGGTGAGTCCGTTTACCTTCTTGCGTCTTACACCTTGTACGAACTCGATGATAATCTCGTTGATAGTGTTGAACTTGGTATATTGGTCGAGGTCGTAGAAGCGAATTGGTTGTACATCCATAAACCCAACCGAATGGGCGAGTGTGTCGGCCGAGAGATAGTCGTAACGTACCTTTTCGCGTTGGGCATTGATGCTGCGTGCACGCAAATCGTCCTCGTTGCAATAGACAGTGAGTTTTGGAAGATAAGTAGGAAGAATCTTCGCAAAAGGACTTTCCAGCTCCATTGGTATGGCATTGCCTTCGAAGTCGTAAGCATTGAGCACATTAGGCAATTTGCCATAGAGTTGGGTGGTGTAGTATGCATAACTTCCTGGTTTGTAATTGGAAGTAATAGGGATACGTTGTCCGTCGTAAACTCGTGCCTGCTTACCTACCGCTACAAAGCGTGTTGTGGATATCTGAGCCTCCTTCTGAGTGGGGTGGGCATATACGATATGGCCTTCAAGTTCGGGAGTAGTTGACTCGCCCCAATCCTTCATGGATGGGATAGGAATGAAAGAAGGAGTGTGCTTGGTGGTCTGGATATTGGAGCGTTCTATGCTGACTGTCTGATAATTGACTGCATTCTGTGGGATGGAGAGAGTGATGGATTCGCCTGGTGCATATTCCACTTTTGGGAGAGAGAGCGACGATGAAGATTCTGCATCGGGATACTGGTCCATTGACTTGTACTCTACATTGTCGTAGCGGGAAACACGGAGCACATTGAGGACTCCGATATTCTGTCTGAAGAGTTGGGCATCAGCATGAGCGAGCATTTGTCGGGTATAGGCCGTTAGTTGGTAATTGCCGCTGTGCATAGCAGTAGGGAGCGAGATGTCGCACCATCCCTTGCCACCTTTGAGTGCTACGAGTGCACCTGCGTACATCTGCTTTGTATCGGATAATTCGACATAGGCCACTCTGCTCGTTGCATCTTGCACATCGACAGCGACATGCATGGTTTCACCGACAAGATAGAGTTCCTTGTCGGGAAAAGCGTATGCCTTCTCAGCCTTTTGTTGTGCCCAAGCAGAGAGCGAAAGAAGGAAATATAGTATTGAAATGTATTTTTTCATAAACTGTTAATTCTAACCTAAAACCTACATTATAAACTATTATCTCGGCCAGAACGCAGGTTTGTCGAATGTCTTTGCACCCCATTCAGGAGAACTCGTGTCAACGCACCATCCGTAGGTCCAGGAAGGATCTACTTGCGGATCCCAAAATGCTACTCGATAGCCTGTGTCCCAACTGCTATTGGCATCGCCCGTTGGAGGACCGGTGAAGATTTTCGCCTGTTTCTTAATCGGAATGGTGTAGCCGACATCCGCACCACTGATATACTGCTGCGAATGGATTACGTTAGCCCTGACACCGATGAAGCCGATTACTCTTGCATTGCCCTTTGTACACACGATATTGCTTGGCAATTCGGAAGGCATTGGAGTGAACAGGCCTCCCATCTCGTCCGACTGCTTGTTGAGGGCATCGATATACTGATATTCGGCCTTGCTGATGCAACATTGGGTTACGTCGGTGAAATAGAGTGTGTTGAAGCGGTTGTCATCTTTATCGATGGTGTAGAGTACATACTTTGTGAGGCCCTTTTTGGCATAGTTCGCGTTCGAAGCGATGATGACTGGGTGGGTGAGTTGGTAACTCCATCCACGACTGCGGTCCTGCGTGATTACCTGATATTCCTCAGTCTTGCGATTGTATTCGTGGGTAGGGTGAATAGGGGCGTTGAGTTCCCAATATTCTTCGTAATCCCAACGGAAATAAGTCACTTCGCTACTGTTAGGATTGTCGGTTGACATGTAGATATCAACTTTCGTTTTGTTCTGCGACAAGAAATATTCGAACTCAGTCGGAGATGGGGTGGTGAGCGGAGTCATAGGCATCGACTCGTAAGTATAGCTCTCCGAACCGCCATTGTTTGGAAGTGAAATCGACAGATAGTATTTATGTGCCGTGTCGAGATGGCCCACGTCCACACGATAGTCGCCTGGAGCATTCATACGGCCTTTGAATGTCTGACCGTTATCGCCAACGACTGATACCGTTGCCCCGCTGACAAGATTGTCCACGAGTTGTGGAACCACTTCGGTCATGGAAATGGATTTCGTAAGGAGAAACTTGCATTCGGTATCGCTGATGATGCTTCCTTCCACAATCAACACATCCTCATCCGTCTCGTCGAAGTCTGCATTATATTCCTTGATGCATGACCCAAGACTTGCAACCAAAAGGATGCAGGCAAGGGCCTTAAGCGTATATATCGTCTTGTTCATTTTCATAAATTTAGAACTTCAAACTATATGAGAAATAAGGTATTGGGGCACCAAATACCGACAGAGAGTAGCCTTGTGGCTTGCCTTTGTAGTATTCGTAATATACCGAATAGACATTTCTGCGACCGAGAATATTGTACACACCGATTGAGAACATGTGGTGGGCAATGGCTGTGAGGTGATGGGTCGGTTCGATGTTGAACGAGCCATCCATGCGGAAATAGTCGGGTATGCGGTATCCGTTACGTTCTGTATAATAAGGAATGTAGCCTTCGTGGCCCGAATCGTAGAACTGACCTGCAGGAAGTGTGGTAGGGCGTCCCGTTGCATAGTCGGCATTGAGCGAAAGACTGAAGCGGCGGGTGAATTTGTAATTGGTTACGACCTTGAGTGCATGAGGCATGTCGCATTCGGCAGGGAACCAATTGCCTCGGTTGAGAAGTATCGTACCCTCCTCACCCGTTTTCTGACGGAGTTTGGAGCGTGAGAATGTGTAGTTGATCCATCCTGTGAACTTGCCTAACAACTTACGGACCTGCAACTCGATTCCGTACGAACGGCCTTGGGTGGCAATGACATCATCCTCAAGGTTAGGGTTCATAATCAATTGGGCACCCGAACCGTAAGTGAGGTAGTTGTTCATTGTCTTGTAATATGCCTCTACGGAGAATTCGTAGGTGCCGTCCTCGCTCTGGTTGAAGTAACCGGTCGAGAACTGCCATCCTTTCTGTGGCTTGATGAAGGAGTTGGAAAGTGTCCATGTATCGGTAGGCGACATTATTGCTGTGTTCGACACTTTGTGGATGTATTGTGTCATGTTATTTGCACCAACCTTAATCGAAGAGTTCTCGCCGACGAGATAACTTGCCGATAGTCGTACTTCAGGCGAATAATATGCTTTCTCCTTGTTTTCGCGTGCATTATGGAAGGCACTGAAACGGAATCCTCCTGTGATTTTCAGTTTGTCGTTTGGGTTATATTCGTCTTCAATATACACTCCACCTTCGATAGCCTTGTCGTGGTCGAGTTGGGAAGTGGAGATGTGCGAATTGCCCAAAGGTGCGTATGTTCCAGGATTGATATCATATCGCAGAAGGTCGAATCCGGTGGAGAGTTTGTGCTGTTCGGTCAATTCGTAGACGAACTTATCCTTCACGAAAAACTGGTTGATTGCATACGACAGGCGGTTGGCTACAAACTCCGATTGCTTGTCGTCGTTAAGATAGTCATAATGGTCGTAACCGAATGAAAGCGAGTTGGACGACTTCTCCGAGAAGCGTCCCTTCCACTCTATCGATGCATTTTGGTTAGCGTAGGCATAATGGTCGTATTGGGTGAAGGAGAAACGGTCGTGACTGTAATATCCGCTCACGATGAGGTTGTGACCTTGGGCAAGATTGGCCGACAATGTGGCTCCGAGATCCCAGAAGCCCGCCTTACCATTCTTATATCCGCTATCCTCAGGAATCATCTTCAGCATCCAGTCGGAATAAGTGGTACGTCCACCAACGAGAAGCGACACCTTGTCCTTGACGATTGGAATCTCAAGTGCTCCCTTGCTCGTGACGAGTCCGAGAGTTAACGAACCGTGCCATGACCTCTTGTCGGCATACTTTCCCCTTACATTCATAACCGAAGAGAGTCGGCCTCCGTACTGACTTGGAATGCCTCCCTTGTAGAGTTCGGTCTCTGCCACCATATCGGTATTGAGTGTGGAGAAAAGTCCGAACATGTGCATCGGATTATAGATGGTGTTGCCGTTATAGAGCATGAGGTTCTGGTCGGAGGCACCACCTCTGACATTCAGTCCGCTCGACATCTCACCCATGGTGTTGACACCCGGAAGCATAGTCGCCATCTTCATCACGTCAGCCTCACCCATAGCAAGCGGTATATTCTTCAGAAGGGCGGGACGGAATGCTTCGACTCCAGTTTGGGCGACATCGAGTTTTTGCATAAATCCAATCACTTCAACCTCACGAAGGGTGTGCGACTCGCTTAGTGGGTCGAGGTCGCTAAATCCATCTGCTTCAACGGTATAAGTCTCTTCGAGTGGTTCGTATTCGGGTTGTCCACCTTCCTTGAACGACATATACGAAGGGAGTTCGGTACGTATGTCCAATTCGTTGTAAATGTCGGATGGCAATTCGCGTGGAGAGTATTCTTCCTTTGCCACATTGCGTGGCTCGATCTTGATTCCCTTAGCACGGAGTTTGTCGAGTTTAGCAAGCGATTTGTCAAGATTCTTACGTTTCTTGAAAGGAATCAAAAGACTGTCGGAGGTGGCGATGTAGTATTTCTCGACCAACCTGAGCGAATGGAATTGGAATCCATTATACGACACATCAATGTCGCGTACCATATTATAATTGCGGTACACGTCATATCCTTCGCCCTCTTCTTCGAGGCAATAATAGGCATCGTTCATTCGGACAAATTTCTTGTCATCGAGAACGAAATAGTCAACTTTATCTTGTGCGGGAATTATCACGAAAGGACGTTTGGGGGCCACGACAACAAGATTCTGGTGGAATGCATCATAACGCAAAGACACATCTTTGTAGATAATTCCATCGTAGCTTACATCTCCCTTTCTGAATTCTTTATCGGGATAATAAGGGGTCGACATCCATTGGGCACTATTCAATCCCTGCTCTATGCGACCTTGGTAAAGAGCCGCATGGTCACCTGCCGTATGGAGCGAAGCCGATAAGAGTAAGACTGCTAATGAGTCTGTAACCATAATCTTTTATTTTGTTGTATCGTGCAAAGATACGGCGAATTCTATATTCTGCAATTAATAATATTCAATTACACGTTTTTCTGTTTCGACATTAGGTTCGTCTTCGCCTTCAACGAGAGTTGATTTTGTGCGTTCGGTCCAGTTGCCGTGGTCATCTTCGCTGATGTAATCGAATGTAATCTCGAGTTTGCCAGGACCATCATTCCAACCCTTGAGGCTTGCGATGCGACCATCCTTATAGGTGTAATTATGCTCAAATGAAAGACCGTCAGGCATAGCGTTGCAACTTGCTTTTGTTATGCGGCCTTCGTTGTCGTATTCGTATTCGTCAGTCCAAGTTCTGTCAATCTGGTCTTTCTTCTGAATACGATTGATGCGACCTTGAGAATCTCTGCTTACATTCACTGTCTCTTCATATTCTTGAGTACACTTTACAAAGTTTCCGTCTTTGTCGAACTCATAAATGATTTCTGAATATTCTTTTTTCAATGTGCATTTCTTCACCATCCCTTTCAAGTCGAAGAAAGCAACATCAAGTGGTGTCACTTCTGCATCAGTTGTGTCGTCAACTTTTTCTACGTTTTCAGTTTCATTAATTGATAACGAATCCGAATTTTCAGTGCTATCTTTCTGTGTGGAACCATTACATCCGATGAGGGTGAATGCCATAAATGCAAATGCTGCAAATGTGAGATTTTTTTTCATATTAGGGTGGATTAGTTTGTTAGTACTACGCTGTAAGTGCCAATGATGAGGGAGGTGGCACTCTTGTCGGAGATTAATCTTTTTACTTTAATTGCTGCAAAGATACACATTTTCAATTTAATTTTTTGTTTTTTTTCGTAAAAAAAGGCCAACATTCTACCAAAAAGATGTAAAGCATTGGCATTCTAATGTGTAGAGGCCTTTTCGCAGACCTTGAAGAAACTTCAAAATCATACATTAGTTATAATAATTGTGTTACAGCAAATCTAAAATAAGGTAAAAAGTGAAAATAGGTAGCTAAAGCCTATAATATAAAGAATAAAAAGTGTATCTTTGCAAAAACTAAAAACATATAATAAACTATGATTTACGAATACTGTGGAAAGAGTGGAGTGCAACTCCCAAAACTCTCACTTGGCCTTTGGCACAATTTTGGTTCGGTGGATGACTTTAGTGTGGCTACTCAGATGGTTGTGAAGGCATTTGATGCAGGCATCTGCCACTTCGACCTTGCTAATAATTATGGACCTGTACCGGGAAGTGCGGAGAGCAATTTCGGTCGTATCATGAAGAACGAACTTGCTGCACATCGCGATGAGATGTTTATCTCTTCGAAGGCTGGTCATGATATGTGGCCGGGTGTGTATGGTGATGGTTCGAGTCGTAAGAACTTGATAGCATCATGCAACCAAAGTCT
>DCIW01000062.1 GCA_002317225.1 Prevotellaceae bacterium UBA1716
TTAATTCAGCAGACCCTAATTAGTTATATTTGCAAAGTTAGCGTATTTTTACTGCAAAATGACAACTTTACAAATCTTTTTATCTATTTTGAGTTGTACATCATTAATAAAAACTATTTTTGTGGGTAGTTTCATCTATTTATCGTACATTTGCGATAAAATATAACGATTTCCCTCTATCATTTATAGGGTATGTTTTAAGTAGGAATTTTACCCGATAGATTAAAATAAAAATGAGAATATTTATTTCATGACTATAAAAAGACTTCTTAAAGACTGGACACTACCTCTAAGCATGGTAGTTGGTACCTTGAGCTACATATCGCTGACTCAGATTGAAGCCCTGCACGATACTAAGGTAGCACTTGCTGCCATTGTGCCATATCTGTTGCCAACGCTCATATTCTTCATGCTCCTTTTCAGCTACTGCAAGATTGAACCTCGCGACTTGAAACCGCGTATGTGGCATCTATGGCATATATTGATTCAGATGGCAGAGGTGGCCGTGATGATTTGGTGGCTCAGAAACAACGAGCAGAGCGACTGGCGACCTCTCTTCGAGTCATGGCTTGCCGTCTTTATCGCCCCAATGGCAGCAGTGGGTGCTGTGGTAACACAGAAGATTGGTGGAAATGCAGCTACAGCAACTACTTACACCATTATGTCGAGCACATTCACAGCAATTGCAGTACCACTTGTCTATCCGTTGGTGGAACCAGGAATGGGCATGACTTTCATTGAATTATTCCTAAAGATTCTATCACGCGTATTCCCTACCATCATGGCTCCGCTTGCCATTGCATTATGTATGAAGTGGCTTATTCCTAAAGCTCATAAGTTTGTAGCAGAGAAATCGAAAGATTACAGCTTTTATCTTTGGGGTATATGTACGGCAGTAAACACTGCACAGATTATCCGCAGCATAGTTTCTTCACCTGGTTCTGGGAGCATGGTTGTGTGGATATGCGTTTCAGTAGGTGTTATTGTCTGCATACAGTTCATCATTGGTAAACGCATTGGTTCTGCATATAACGACACCATAGCAGCAGGTCAGGGATTGGCACAAAAGAACACAGTGCTCTCAATATGGATGGCAATGTCGTTCCTCAATCCACAGGCAGCTATCGGTCCAGGTGCATGTTTGTTGTGGCAGAACGTCTTCAATAGTTGGCAGATATGGGACTATCAGCGGAAAAAGTAAAGAATGAGTATATTAGAAAACCAAAAACTTCCTGAAGTTTTAGGCAAAAGTTCGGGAAGTTTTGGGCGAAAGGGCAAGGAACATTCCTATGGTCTGCTTTGTCTGCTGATTTACATCTTTGTTTTCCGCTTTCCTTTTATATGCCTCACATAGAAATGATAGATGCTGATGATGGTGCAGAGAAAACCGAAGAGTGCATGGGTGAATCCTGAGACATGAGTCTTGCAGAGGGCAACGAACACACCTGATATGAGAAGAATAATGAGAGCCAGGAGAAGGAACAGAGAGTCTTTCTTTCTGGCTTTCAGTTTGTGTGGCAAGGTGCGGAACCAACCCCAATGGTGCTTGAAGTGGATGATAGAGAGAATGGCGAATCCTGTGGCTATGGCGATGTGTGTGCAAAGCCAGAAAGAATAGTCAGACTGCAGAGAAGACTCTGCCGCATGATCCAACACTATGCCCGATATAAAAGTAAAAATGACAAACAACAACAAGAGATGATCTACTGTGTTCTGGGGCGAATGTTCGTGAGTTCTGTTCTTTTGTTTCATAATTGTTGAGGAATTAAATAAAATCACAGTGCAAAGATACGGCAATAATTTGATATGAATATTGCAAAAATTTGCAGTATATTGATTGTTCTTTGCATAATTATCAGTATATTTGCACACATGAAAGAAAATATCCAGCAAAGACCTATTTCATCACTTGGCAAGTCATCCATACGAACCTTTGTTCGCAAGTATGACCCAGAGATGGATCATTCGGAAATGATGACCCAGTTGCCTATATATCACCAGCACGACGGTTATCAGTTCATATATATGATCAATGGGCAGGCAAGTTTTATGGTTGACGATGAAGTGTTCAGACTCACCAAGGGAGACTTGTTCTACATCTCCCCGAACCTACCTCATGCCATAGTGAGCATAGACGAAGATCCTGAGGCAATAGTCATTCAGTTCAAGGATAATATACTGCCAGCGGAGATTGAAAGTCTGCCAGAGTTTACGTTTGTGAATACACTATTTAAAAAAGGTATAGGCGGACTTGCTTTTCGCGGTATTCCTTATGACACACTCGAAGCGGTGGTTCATGCTGCGGGTATCAGCAAGGCCACTTCCCTACTCCACATATTGGATTACTTGGGACATAACATTGCAAGTGCCGAACAGTTAAGCAAGAGAACCCGACAAGAGGATTTCTCAACTGTAAGTGCCCGTGCCCATCAATATTTGATAGAGCATTACAAGGACGATGTCAGATTGTCGGAAATTGCCGATTTCTGTCATCAACAGGAGGCTGCCTTGTGCCGTACATACAAACGCGAAACGGGTATGACGCTCTTCCAGCACCTACAGTTCATCCGTATTGAATCAGCATGCACAATGCTCCGAAATACATCCCTCTCCATTGCTGAAGTGGCATACTCATGCGGTTTCAACACTCCTTCCACCTTCAACCGCCAATTTCAGGAAAAGATTGGTATGACTCCAGGCGAATACAGAAAACTGTGATACAGACATGGAGCAAGATGCTTTTCGCAATCATAGAGTTCTGTCGGTTTGAAAACATAATTAAATAGGGTGATTCCATTGCGGAACCACCCTATTATTATAGTAAGACAAAATTATCTGAAGGATTTATTTGATCATAATCTTGAGAACCTGGTTGTTACTCATCTTGACGATGTTAACACCCTTCTGAGGCTTTGAAAGTTGAGTGCCTGAGAGAGAGTAGTAAGCAACAGGAACGGCAGACTCAAGTGAAGATGGAGCGAGTTCGACACTCTGGATGTCGGTTGCAACTTCATCAACATTGTTACCCGGACCGTAATAGTAAAGGTTCCATGCACCTACAACCTCATAGTCGTTAGCGATGATTTCCTTCTTCGAAAGACCAATAGTCACTGTACCCTCAGAACCTACGTAGAAGCAGAGCTCGTTGAGGTAGTAGCCAGCGTTGAAGAATGAAACGGTTGGAGATGTGCCATCAGGAGCGATAAGACCGTTGGAGAGAGTGTAGCAGTTGCCACAGTCTGCTGGCTTGTTTTCAGCAGGGATAGCACCTTCGGAGAGGTTCATTACAGGAGTAGAGTACTTGTCAGTTGCAGTCTGAGCGTAAAGAGTAGTGAGATGAGTTTCCTCACCGTTAGCGATGAGTGCCTCTTCCTCGTTATAGTAACCTGCACGATAATATGTATGAACAGTAACCTTGTAAGTACCTTCAGGAAGACCCTTGATTGTCTGGTTGAGTTCGAATGCAGCACGGTTGTAAGAGCATGAATACTGCTTGTAACCGTTCATCGCAGTTGTTGTCCAACCTTCGATTGTACCAGTGTCCTTCGAACCGCGAGATGGGTCGAATGTAGGGTTGATGATGTAGTCGGTGAAGTCTTCCTCTGTGATTTCAGCAGCATCAGGGAGACGGTAGAGACGCCATTCGCCTACCACTTCGTAGTCATTAGGGAAGATTTCCTTCTTCGAAAGACCGATAGTCACTGTGCCGTCTTCAGGAACAACGAAGTCAAGTTTGTTGAGATAGTAACCTGCGTTGAAGAATGAAACGGTTGGTGATGTGCCATCAGGAGCGATAAGGCCATTTGAGAGTGTGTAAGTATTGCCACAATCTGCTGGCTTGTCTTCTGCAGGGATTGCACCTTCGGAGAGGTTCATTACAGGAGTAGTGAACTTATCTGCTGATGTCTGAGCGTAGAGTGTAGTGAGGTGAGTCTCCTCGCCGTTAGCGATATATGCCTCTTCCTCGTTCCAATAACCTGCACGGTAGTATGTGTGAACTGTAACCATGTAGCGACCAGGTTCAAGCCCCTTGATAGTCTGGTTGAGTTCAAACGCAGCACGATTGTAAGAGCATGAGTACTGCTTGTAGCCGTTCATCGCTGTTGTTGTCCAACCTTCGATTGTGCCAGTGTCTTTTGAACCGCGAGCTGGATCGAAATTGTTGTTGATGATGTAGTCGGTAACGTCGATAGTATCCTTTACTGCAGAGTCACCTTCGCCCATATACCAAAGTTCCCAAGCACCTACAACCTCGTAGTCGTTAGGTAAGATTTCCTTCTTCGAAAGACCGATAGTTACCTGACCATCTTCAGGAACCTCGAAACGGAGTTCGTTGAGATAATAGCCTGCATTGAAGAACGAAACTGTTGGTGAAGTGCCATCAGGAGCAATAAGGCCGTTTGAGAGTGTGTAAGTATTGCCGCAATCTGCAGGCTTGTCTTCTGCAGGGATAGCACCTTCGGTGAGATTCATTACAGGAGTAGTGAACTTATCAGCTGATGTCTGAGCGTAGAGAGTGGTGAGGTGAGTATCCTGACCATTAGCGATATATGCCTCTTCCTCGTTCCAATAGCCTGCACGATAGTAAGTGTGGACTGTAACCTTATACTTGCCCTTTGGAAGACCAGAGAGAGTCTGGTTGAGTTCGAACGCAGCACGGTTGTAAGAGCAAGAATACTGCTTATAGCCGTTCATTGCAGTTGTTGTCCAACCTTCGATTGTACCAGTGTCCTTCGAACCGCGAGCAGGATCGAATGTAGGGTTGACAATTGCCGAAGTGAAGTTGACAGGGTTGTCTTCTGAAGCATTGATCTTACCCATCTTTACAGAAACAGTAGCCGAACTTACTTGTGCAACTGCTGCTTCAGCCTCTTCGTTATCGTATGACTTTGAGTCGTATGCAGCCTTGGCATCATCGTAAACGCCCTGAGCCATTGCAACTGTTGTGGCATCAGCCTTGGTGTTGTTTGCGATAGCATCCTTGAGCGATGCGAGAGCTGTGTTGAGTTCAGCGTAGAGGGAAGTACCCTTCTCCACTGCATCCATAGCGATTTTCATATCAACGAAAGTATCGTAGATATCATCCTCATCAGCATTCTTTGCTGCTTCGATAGCTTTTGAGAGAGCATCGATTTCGGCCTGACCGCAATAGTTGTTGAGCATCTCGTTAGCGATAGGAGTCTGCGATTCGATCACCTGTGCGAGAACTTCTGCATTCTTACCACGATAGAAGAGTTCGACACCCGACCAGCATACCCATGACTCTTCGTAACGAACATCGTTGCGAATACCAATCTTGAGTGTGTTATCAGTAACGAGGGCATAAACAGAAATAGCGTAGCGATCGTCATAGTAGAATGCCTTTGAAGCTGATGTGACAGTATTAGGAACATAACCTACGCCTTCGCGGTAAACGTATTCGTTGAGAACATCCTCAGCAACTTCATCGTATGCCTGTGACTCAACTGCAGGAAGCTTCTTCTCAAAACCGTTCATATATACGAATGCATGCTGTGCACTCTCTTCGCTCGAGTACTCTTCCTTGTCGTAACCAGCATTACGTACAAAGCCGTGAAGACGGAGTTCGTAGAGACCGTTTGGAAGATTCTGAACAGTCTGGTTTACATCGAATGCGATGTTGTAACCTTCGGCTACCTTTCCATCATCAGGACCTGCGTTGAATGTGCATAGTCCCTTGTTCCAACCTTCGTCTGTAGTGAAGTGAGGATTAATGATAACATCTGTACAGTCAGGATTTACGATAACGATAGAGCCCTTTGCAGCTCCAACGAGTTGTTCGAGATACTCTGCCTCTGCAGCAATCTGCTCAGTGTTGAGCGTGCGATTTATAAGAATATATACATAAGCTCCATTGCCGTTGTAAGCATCTGCAGCAGGTTCATCATCACCAGCGAGGTAGTCGGCAAGATAATTGATTTCGTTGGTCTCTTCAGTACATTCCTGCAACCATTCATCTGCCTTGTCGGCTGCTTCCTGATAAGCCTTGTATGCTTCGACGCTTGGTGCAATTGCATCAACCGCCTTTTGGAATGCATTGATAGCATCGGCAATCTTGGTTGGGTCGGAAATGCTCTCGAGTTCAGCCTTAGCTTTTGCGTATGCATCGTAGAGAGCAGCTTCGCAGAGAGTCTCATCATCGTATTCAGGAGCATTCTTGAGTACGTTGTCGGCTATAATCTGGTATGCTTCAGCACTTGAACCGAGGTATTCGAGTTTCACATTGTCGATACCTACCCAGTTCATCTTATTTGCCTCGACTTGAAGACCATATTCGAGGTCCTGCTTGGTAGTGATGTAAGTATATACATCGACTGGAGTGTTTATGTCAATCTTGTTTGCTGTGACAGGAGTTGATGCGTTGCCCGCAAAGAGGCTGACACCATTGCCCGAACTTGAGAAAGCGAGTGCACTGACATGATAAACACCTGCTGGCATTTCGGCTGCAACGGTAGAAATCTTACCACCTACAGCGAAGTTGCTAGGGTTCCAGTTTTCGTAATGAATGCCTGTAGCACTGTAGTCGGCTGCGTTGTTGCCGTTGTCAGCACCCTTGTTCTGTGAAGAAACAGTTGACTTCCACGCACTTGCATCTTTATCTTCAAAGTCGAATATCTTTACTGTGTAAGGCTTTGCAACAGAAGCATTGGCAAATCCTGCCTCCTTTACTGCCTGAGCAAGAGTAGTGCGTGCAGCATTTAACTGCTCCACAGAAGCCTCGTGGTTGTTGAATACAGCTTCGGCTGCAGAGTAATCTACTCCAGCTGCTTTTGCCTCATCGATCACTGCACCGAGAGCTATGGCAGCTTCGTACTGCTGAACAGCAGCAACGTAAGTCTTGTAAGCATCTTCGGTAGTGAAAATCCACTTAATCTGACACTGCTCCATAGTGTAGTCGCCTGGATTTTCAGGGTCGCAGAGGTAGATGCGAGTATCGTTCTTCTTAGTTGTGTTGATTCCGAGATAGGCACCAGCATAATCTGAGGACTTCCAAGTCTCGTTCTCAGCTGAGAGACCGAAACGATAAGTGCCGTCTGTCTGTTCCTCAACAGTAAACTGGTTATTGGTCTTGCCTTCCTTGGTATTGTCCACATAGATGGAGTTGATGTTGTTTGGTTCGATGAACAAGTAACCCCACTGGTTTGCCATCCATCCGGAAAGCACAAAGTTAGTGATGTAGTACGAGCCTGAAGCTGTACCATTTTCGATTACCACTTTATGTCCGAGGGACTGACTCACGCTGGCACGAGTGCCGTAGTCGTTTGCTCCCACGAAGAAGCCCCTGGCCTCTACATTAAACAGATAGTATTCCTGCCCCACAACCATCTTCTGGTTTGCAGGTGTAGCAGGCTCTGTCCATTGGGCAAAGGCAGTAACACACATCAAAAATGATGCGAGAAACAAAACGAATTTGCTCTTCATAAATAGTTTGAATTAAAGTTAAACAAAAATTGTTGACTTGCAAAAATACAAATGATTGCTCACATTTCAAAAATTATTGTCATAATAATGACATTTGAGAGGCATTTTTCTTTTCCCACCTTATTAAATATATAAATAAAGGCCCGAAGAAATCAATCCTCGAGCCTAAATATCAGTAAGAGTTATGATTATTTCACAACCTTAAAGCCTTATTGTTTCCTAAAAGTTATCTACATGAACTTCAAAGAATGACTGTGGATGTACACAAACAGGACATACCTGAGGAGCCTTTGTGCCTACTACGATATGACCACAGTTGCGGCATTCCCACACCTTCACTTCCGACTTCTCAAATACCTGTGAAGTCTCGATGTTCTTGAGAAGAGCACGATAACGTTCTTCATGACGCTTCTCGATTGCTGCAACGAGGCGGAACTTAGCAGCGAGTGCCTTGAAGCCTTCCTCTTCTGCAGTCTTGGCAAAGCCTTCGTACATGTCAGTCCATTCGTAATTCTCGCCTTCAGCTGCATCAAGAAGGTTTTCTGCTGTGGTGCCAATACCATCATGAAGTTCCTTGTACCACATCTTTGCGTGTTCCTTCTCGTTGTCGGCTGTCTGCTGGAAGATAGCAGCCATCTGCTCAAAACCATCCTTCTTTGCTCGTGAAGCAAAATATGTGTACTTGTTACGTGCCTGACTCTCGCCTGCGAATGCTGCCTCAAGATTTTTCTCTGTCTGAGTGCCTGAATATTTGTTTGCCATAAATGTTAGAGTATTAATGTGTTAATAATTGATTTTACCGATGCAAATTTACGCATTTAATCAAGAGTGAACAAATATATTTACGCATAATAATGGTGAATTTCTGCACCATGCACAAATTATATTCAAATGATGCACAAATTTACTATCATTTCATTAACTTTGCAACGAATAAAAAGAATTATTTCTTATGACTCCAGACAAAATTCACGAAATGTACCATACTGTGTGCGATGCACCCGGTGGCAATGGTTTCAGGGTTGAGCACATACCCGAGATGTTCGGCAAGAGCAATGTGGACGACTGTTGCGCGCACGTACATTCTTTTTATGAGATTCTCTGGTTTGAAGAAGGAACTGGCAGACACACTGTCGATTTCGTGGAATATGATGTCTGCCCCGGCACCATCTTCTTCATCTCTCCCGGACAAGTTCATCATTTCGACCGCAGCGAAGGATACAAAGGTGTTACGATCAAGATGTGTACCGATATGCTTAAAAACAGCATATCGCAAGGTTCGCAGATGGATAACATGTTCTTGAAATATAATACTTTCCACACTCATGACACCATCCCCTACCACATTATAGACCAAGAGACTGCAGCCATTCTCCACCCTATCGTAGATGAGATGGAGGAAGAGTCGCACAAGTATGGCGAATTCGGCAATATAGACATTCTGAAGTCGCTCCTATGCATCTTCCTCATAAAGATAGAACGCTACGGCACACACGAGGCCAAACTACAACTCGATGCGTTGCGGCCTTCGCACCAACTCTTCGTACAATTCCGCAGGATGGTCGAACAGGAGTTCACTCGTCTGCATACTGTTCAAGAATACGCTGATCGCCTTAATGTGGCTCCCCGCACGCTCCATAAGAGTGTGAACGAGTGTTCTGGCAGAACGCCTTTATCACTCATCAACAACCGTATCATACTCGAAGCCAAACGCTTGGTACGCTACTCCAACTTGAGAATCAAGGAGATTGCATCAGAACTGGGTTACGAGGACACATCTTACTTTGTCAAGTTCTTCAAACGTGAAACGGGTTATCTACCCACCGATTTCCGCGAACTGGATTCTGTCACACAACAGCACATACAACCATAAACAAAAAAACATTGTATGCATCGACTCTGCTGTGGCACATCAGAACCTGAAATACATGAATTGGGCCGTATCAACGTAGAAATAGCCTATGGTTATGATGAGGAGATAGTAGACTATGTAGCGTTGCCAACGATGAGGAAGGAAATCGAGTTGGAAGGTGTGTTCACGGTTCATGCGCTGTGTCCATTCGAATACAACGAGAAGGGCATACAGAATTAGTGGGGGCGCAAATTGGGACAAGTGATGTGAGTGCCAAGTGATGCGTGTTAACATGTCGGCGTAATAGTGAAGTGCCGAACCCATGCTTGGTGATGCAAACAACACCAATACAACAATCGTAATGGATTGGGTAGTGAAAATGTCAAACACCTCACGAGGAGAAGGTAATCGGCGACCATATCCAGCAACAGGAGTGCGACGATTCTTCTTTTTACCGACACGCAAAACGGATGATATGGCAGTCAGTATGCCAAACACCACTCCCCAACAAACATAGGTCATGTTCGCCCCGTGCCATAGTCCGGAAATAGCAAACACGATTATAACATTTAGTGCAATTCGCCATCTGCTGCGCGCCCCTCCAAGACTGCGGAATACATAATCCACAAACCAATTGTTGAGCGAGATATGCCAACGGTGCCATAACTCATTGAAGTTGCGTGAAAGGGGTGGTGTAGCGAAATTTCGTGTCAATCGTATTCCAAACAATTTCGAAGAACCAATTGCAATGTCCGAATAACCTGCAAAATCGCCGTACAACTGTACCATAAAGCAACATGCCATGAGAAACAATTCCAAACCGCTATAATCCAAAGTGCTGCCATGAAGCAGGGGAGCAGTCACTAAGGCACAATTATCGGATATGACAAGTTTCATGAAGAATCCCCACAATATCTGACGCATGCCATCATTTGCCATCTCCACATCAAAGTGTCTTTGTTTCTTGAACTGAGGCAACAGATTGACCGACTTTTCGATAGGTCCAGCAACGAGTTGAGGAAAATAACTCACATATGCCGAAAGCAGAACGAGGTTGTTCCTTGCTTTGACACGACCCTTATACACATCAACGGTATAACTAATTGCTTGGAAAGTGTAGAACGAAATGCCGACAGGAAGTACCACATTTAACACGATTGCATCAAAATGCCAACCTATCAGTTCGCCTACCCTCTGCGTTGACTCAATAAAAAAATTGAAATATTTGAAGTAGAAGAGTATGGCAAGATTAACCACTATATTTGCGAAGCTATACCACCACGCCTTTCGTTTCCCACCCTCCTGCGAAAGACTGCGATCGATGCTGATTCCCGTAATATAACATGACATGATGGTGATGGAGATGAGTATGAGAAAACGCCAATCCCACCAACCGTAGAACACAAAACTTGCTGCCACGATAATAAAGTTTTGCAACCTACGAGTTCTGCCAAACGCCCAATAGATGACGAATACCAGGGGCAGGAACCATAAGTATGTTAGTGAGTTGAATGACATAAGCGGATTGGATTACAAGTCAAGATCTTTCTTAATGATATTAGTAAACTTCTTTGCACCTCTCGAATTGAGATGTGTCATATCGTGAAAATCGGAATAGCCAAACCTGCTGTCAGCAGAATAATCCTTAAAGATAATGTTAGGATATTTTGACATGTAATCAGCAAGTCCAGAATCTATCATCGACTGATACCCTATCTCTTCGTTGAGGAGCTTGTAGAAAGGACGGTAAATGGGTACTCCTACAACCACCAAGCGAACTCCATGCCTATTGCACCAATCAGCAATCATGCCTGAGTAATCGGGTAAGTCGCTAACCTTGTTCGAAGCGATAGCAGAATTGAATCGGGTCTTTTCTGCCTGCATTACTTTTTCCGAAAGACTTTCGTTTGTTCCAACCACAGGTTGGACCGACGAGCATCCCAAACTATCACACAAGTCGGGTGCTTTTCTAATGTGAAGAGTAGCCAAAATTTTATCACGTGCAACTGTAAAATAGCACATTTGCCAAGCATATTTGCTGAACATAGAATGATCGTCACAACCGCAATAATTATTGTAATAAGTGACTCTGTACGCAGCACTTTCCAAATCTTCCAGTCGCCTTCGGCTGTTAATCATCGAAGAAGCTGGAATGATCACTGTCTTCAATTTCCTAAGTCGTGCAGAATCATTCGAAAGAAAAAGCCAGTCGAAACGCGGTGACTGCGAATAATTGGCCACATTGAATGCATCAGACGATAACATTTCTGCCTTTATCCCAACATATGTCAACGAACTTCCAACGATGAGCGTTTCCACCTCATCAGCATGGCTTTTCATCCATTCTGCCTTGTACGAATAACAGTTTGGACAACTACGAGCCATCCATTCAGCCACTCCAAGCAATGCCATCATGATGCAAAATGCAATCAATACTCTTATCAGAAATCCTTTCATATGTTTTATTTTTCAATGCAAAGATAAGTATAATAATTGTATTATTAAATCTGACCATTGAAAAAAATGATTTATGACAACATATAAAGTGATTATAATGACTATAGTCACGTTAATTTGCTAAGAGTTATTACCAATATACACAAAATGACTGACAGACATTCTGTCTTGTATTATTTTCGACACAAATACAAACTTTAATATGCATGTTGTACTTTCTTTTGCATAATTTGACTAACTTTGCATGAAATAACATAAAAAAATGCAAACAAGAGATCAACGCATATATAAAGTTACGCTCACAGGCAGTATAGTCAACATGGCATTGCTTGTGCTGAAGTTTGTTGCCGGCATATTGGGCAACTCTGCTGCAATGATTGCTGATGCAGTTCATTCGTTGAGCGATTTCCTTACCGATATTGTCGTATTGTCATTTGTCAAGTTGAGTAGCAAACCTGCCGACGAAGACCATGATTATGGACATGGGAAGTACGAGACCATTGCCACATCCATCATCGGAATGGCATTGGTCGTGGTAGCTGTAATGCTCGGATGGAATGGAATCGACAAGATTATTTACGTTGCGAAAGGCAACCAATTGGAGTCACCAGAGATTATCGCACTTGTTGCAGCCGCAGTTAGTATATTGTTGAAAGAGTGGGTATTCCGAATCACAAAGAAAGTAGCACTCGAAGTCAACTCGCAAGCCCTTGAAGCAAATGCATGGCACCACAGGAGTGATGCCTTGTCTTCAATAGGTACTGCAATCGGTATCGGTGGAGCAGTTCTTTTGGGCACGAACTGGGCGGTACTCGATCCTATAGCAGCTGTGGTGGTGAGCGTAATGATTTTCATCACAGCCTTCCGACTTTTACGCCAAGCATCGGGAGAACTCCTCGAGGAAAGCCTGCCATTGGAAACAGAAGACAATATCAAGCAGATTGTCTATCAAGACACACTCGTGAGCGACATTCATAATCTGCATACACGACGAATCGGAAGTATCATTGCAATAGAAATGCACCTTCGTCTTCCCGGCGATATCAGTCTGGAGGAGTCGCACCATCATGCCACAATCATAGAGCATGCTCTAAGGGAAGAGTATGGAAAAGGTACTCATATCATGCTCCATATCGAACCAAAGAAACCTATAGCAGTAGAGTATGACAAGTGAGAATTTCATAGGTATTCGCAAAGCTCTCGCTCATATCATCAAAGTGACCGAATGGGAAGGTCATGTATATCTTGTTGGCGGTTGTGTGCGTGATGAAATCATGGGACAAAAGATTCATGATATTGATATTGCTGTCGACTTGCCAAATGGAGGCATAAGATTTGTCATGTGGCTCGAGAAGCATAATCTCACTGCAAAAGGCAGAAAACCCATTCTTTTCGCTCGGTTCGGTACAGCTAAGGTAAGACTGCGGATGTATCCAAAAGAGGAAATCGACTGTGTACAGACTCGAAAGGAAAGATACGTTTATGAAGATATTCCTAATCCGGGCAAGTATTTTGGGTCTATCAAAGAGGATGCATTATGCAGGGACTTGACCATCAATACCCTCTTCAGGAATGTATCGACTGACGTGCTGCTCGACCCCACAGGAAAAGGACTTAGCGACATCGAAAATCATATTATCCGAACCCCTAACCATCCCGACATATCACTGAGAGACAATGCGATGCATATACTACGTTGTATCCGGTTTGCCGTAAAATACGATTGGAGGATAAGTGACGAACTGCTCGAATGCATGAAACGGAATGTCGACATAGTGGGTACGGCCACAGCACACCGAATGACAAATGAGTTGCTTGCAATCCTGAGTTTGAAAGGGAAAAAGCGTGCCTTGGGACTTATCTCTAAAGTTGGGGCAATGAAGTTTGTCGAACCTTATTTTGCTCTGTTGCAGAAACAAAATCGCAAAACTAAAGAGCAGAAGGAGAAGGAGAAAGAGAAATCTCATTCTGCAATGGTGTCGAAAGAAAAAAAGAAAAGAAGAAAGCGAAACCGCAAAACACTTAAAAGTAAAGTGAAAAAAGATAGAAATTTAACAATTTAATAATAATCAAATTATGTGGTGGAGATCCGTAATATGGACAGGAGTGATTTTTGGCACATTTGCATGGCTCATTCCTAATATCTTGTGGTTGTTTTCATGGATTATCGGTAAGATATTCTCCTGCAGAGTCCCCTACTCTCCTTTTGGTTGGACAGCATTCGGCATTCTGCTAATCATCTGGGGCTGCCTTATATATGGACATTATTTTGGCAGATTCAGCATTGATGTAAAAGAAATTGAATATGCTTCGGCTGATGTACCGAAAGCATTCAAAGGATATAAAGTAATCCACATTAGCGACTTCCATGTCGATTCGTTCGAGGATACAGAAGATTTACAAAAGTTTGTTGACAAAGTAAACCAACAAAATGCCGACATCATCCTATTTACAGGTGATATGATAACCGGCAAGATGTCGGGTATACTCCAACACGAATCAACACTGAAAAGTCTCAAGGCAAAAGAAGGAGTATACAGTGTGCTTGGCAATCACGATTTCTTCATCTACGACCGTCATCTGCAAAGTGATAAGGAACGTTGCGCCGAAGCTGACAAACTGACTGCTTACGAGCAGGAAAAACTCGGTTGGAATGTGCTCAGAAATGATTCCCACATCATAACCCGAGGGACAGACAGCATAGCCATAGCGGGTGTTGACAATATCAATGGCGGTCAGGGATTCCGTACAATCCAGAAGGGTGACTTGTCCAAGGCAATGGAAGGGCTCAATTCAATTTTTACCATCCTCATGACTCACGACCCAAGTCATTGGAAAGGAGAAGTTCTTCCAAAATCCCACGCACAGATTACCCTCTCCGGACACACTCATGCAGCACAAGTCAGAGTTTTCGGATGGTCATTAGCCCATCTCACGTTCAACGAATGTGATGGCCGCTACGACCAAGACAATCGTATGCTCTACGTAAATGCCGGTGTGGGTTGCACAGCACCTTTCCGCATCAGTTGCCCTTCGGAAATCACAGTAATCACGTTGAGAAGTCGGTAAAGCAAAAGAAAAGTAAAACTTATTCCGGCATTATATCACCCTTGTTAGGCAACACCTTCCAACCCTCGCCATAAGTGTCGTAAGCATCTGTCACCACTACAAAGGCTCGAGGATCTGCCTCCTTGATTTTCATCTTTATCTTCGACACTTCACGCGATTTTGCCACAAGCATAAGCATCTCCTTGTCTTTGCCAGTGTATAGGCCACTACTCTTTATCATAGTGGCAGTCCTGTCCATATCTTTTAAGATGAACTTGTGCAGAAGGATCATCTCTTTGTCGCTGATCACAAAAATCAGTTTGTCGTCCTTCGCACCGCTTATCACAAAGGCAATCACTCTGGAAATGACATAAATGCTTATCAACGAATAAAATGACAAGTACCATGACGAGGCGTCAGCTGTCACTTCATCTTCCGAACAGATTCCAAAACCGATGACCAACAAACCGAAAAGCACAACCATACCATCCACCATAAGGATAGCATTGCTGAAACGTATGCCAAGATATTTCTGCATTATCATACCCACAATGTCCGAACCGCCCGACGTTGCCTGTCCTCGTATCACCAAGCCCGAGCCAACACCAATCATCACACCACCGATGATGCATGAGAGCATAAGATGATCCGAGAGGTCAAACTTTCCTCCCAGCAGCAAAGCGGGATCAAGACTCTGCAATGCCGCTGCATCTGGATACACCAACGATGAGATAAAGTTCATGATGGCTGGAGTAATCATTGCTGCAGCCAGTGTTCGTGCCCCCAATTTCGAACCGAGAAGCACCACCGACAGCAATAAGAGCGGCACATCAAACATATATCCAAAGGTACCCACCTGGATGCTCGGAAAGAGATTGTGAAGCACTATACTCGCACCATACACGCCTCCCGGCACAATATTATATGGATTAATGAAGAATACAAAACCAGCGGCGAGCACCACACATCCCACCATGATTTCCAACCATTCCAATGCGGCAGTTAACTTTGCATTATTTTTCATAATTTTAGTCTAATTACATGATTTCGGTTGCAAATATACAAATTAAATCGACAAGTCGCTCTCAAAAACAATTTATAATATCAAATAAGTGTCGTCCTCCAAAGAGAAAATAGTGTTTTATATATAAAAACTATCTCCACATCAGGGCAAAACCTAAATGTGGAGAAAGTTGCAAAGGTATTTTTTAATTGAATACCTACTTATTAAAGATGGAACTTATAACCGATGGTAATCTGGCCGTAACTGTTGTTCATGGATGTCTTGTCTGCCCCTTTCTTGAGAGCATTTACGAGACCGATATTGTAGCGTGCCTCAACGATGAATCCGTGTGTCTCGTATGAGATACCAACAGGCATCTGAATGTCCCAGTTACGAACATCATCCTTATTGAAAAGTGCACTTCTATCTTTATCACCAGTCATCTTTGCGTTGAGGAGATATGCAGGCTGAAGACCCACCTTGAGTCCAAGACCCTTGCATGGATAGAAATTTGCCATCACAGGTACGGTAATGTAATTGAGATTCAAGTTGACTCCTGTACCCTCAGCTCCCTTAGCTCCCTGCTGCGAATAGAGTGCACCAGCCGAAATGCCAAACCATTTCTTTGCTTGATAATCCATTTCGACACCAGCTGTCAAACCCGGTTTATAGCGAGATTCGCCAATAAGGAAATCGTCTTTTGTTTCTTGTGTCATAATAACTTGTGAGGCAGTCATACCTACTTCTGGACGAATGCTGAATGTACCAGCTTCATACTGTGCAAATGATGCGATAGAAGAAACCATCATAACGAGTGAAAGAATAAACTTTTTCATAATGTTCTATTTTTTTATTATTGATTTATTTGAATGTTTACTATTGAATATCTGCATATTAGCGGCGATAAGAGACCACAGTAGTACGTGATGAGTGACGTGGAGCAGCATGATAAGAGTGACCATAATCACGATGATAGCCGTGATCGTAAGTTGTATAATGATATACATCTCGAGTTACAACATAATCAGGATACAATGCTGCTTCCAACATGCTTTCAGCTACTACATCACAACTTGTGAGGCTGCCTGACATTACTACTGCTGCTACTGCTACTGCAGAAACCTTGAGGATTGACTTAAAACTTTTCATATTTTTTGAGTTATTATAAGTTGTTGAGTTATTATTTTTTTAGTTTGGGGCGGAATTCGTTTTGAACCGATGCCCATTCAATGTGCTCATCCAAGTCCCTCCCCTTTTGGGGGAGGATAGGAGGGGGCTGTCCTATTCTTCTTTAAGACGCTGCAAAGGTACGCTGATTTTCAAACCTATGACGGACAGCGAATGAAAACAAAGTGTACAATTTGTGAATTACTCAAACTGTACGCTTTATTCATGATTTGTACGCACTTTTAAGTAGGTATTCAAAATTATTTATATATATCTTTGTAAGTGTATTTTCACATTTCAATCATCTCTTTGGCGCATCTTTCTATCTCATTGACTCACCTTCGTTCGTCGAACTGACGGTTCTCAGTCACTATGCCCGCATATCTCCTTCACCTGAGATTATAAATCTGCATCCAAATAGATTGATTCAAATATAAAAATAATTATGAACACCTACTTATTTTAAAAAATAGACACAATTTATTTGCGATAAATTATCAATAGCAATCAATTACCCATTTACGATAGTTTGTATGTTTTTATATAAGACTATTGATAACGACTAAATTATATACCTGACTTATGAAAAGAATATTGTGCTTTCTTATTACACTTTGCACTTGTTGTTCATTGATGCATGCCGACTATACGGACATTCCGTATACGATTAGTGGTAACGGACAGTTTACCGTGGATGGCTACACATTCAGCACGAAGACTGGATATTACCAGGAATGGGACCACTATGTGGTGTTCTGGAGTACAGGCTATGGCCAGCGGTCGGGCACAGTGACCACGATTGGCAGCGGCGACTATCTGCTCAATCTTGCGGGCATGAAGGAGTATGCGGAGATGTGCTACGAGAAGTACACCTCGCTCGGATTTCTCGATCCTACGAGTGCCGACGGTGGCGGTCATAAGATCATCATCCTCGCTTACTATTCGACCGATTGGTATGCCACAGGAAGCGGACTGAAGTCGGGAAATGATATTTATGGCGTGCTGAACATTTCGCATGCTTCGGCAAATCCTTCGGTCAACTACTACACCTACTGTCATGAGATTGCCCATGCCTACCAGTATCTCGGATATGCGAAGAATGGCGGCAATGCGGGTTTCAATTATGAGAGCGGAATGTACGGATGGGTGTCGTACTATGAGTGCTGTGGCAACTGGCAGGCTGCTCAGGAATACCCTGCGTTGTATTTCCCACAGTGCTATCAGATATTCAACAAAACCACGAATCTCACTTTCCCACACGCTTGGCACAGTTATCAGTGCTATCCGCTAAATGACTATCTCACAGAGAAATGCGGACAGACAGCCGTGGGCGATATATGGACTATCAACACAGGTGTGGCTTATGCCGAACCCCTCGAAAAGTATATGGCAAAGTATGGCAAATCGGCTGCCGACATGTATCGTGATGTGTTTATGGCAGCGATGCGAATGGTGACTTGGGACTTGACTCGCTGGCAGACTTATCTCACGGCAGAGGGAAAGACACAAGATGCTTACATGAACCATAAGGCGGGCACGAAGGCTTCGAAGAACAGTGCCACAACCACTCCTGCCACCTACAACGACAACTGCTATGCTACTGCTTCGACCTATCAGTATGTCACCACCAATTCGAATCAGGCAATACATCAGGTGGCTTACTCGAGTGCTCCACAGAGTTCGGGATTCAATGTCATTCCGTTGAATGTGCCATCGGGCAGCAATCGCACTGTCACCACTAAGTTTACTGCTCTTCAGTCGGGAGCATCGCTTGCAAGCGGCGATAATAAGGAGTATTGGGATGGCGACAACTGGGCTACTTCGTCCAAGATTACGAAATATAACACTGGTGTGACAGCTCAGAGCAACAGCACATACAACGAATACAAGACATGGAGAGGTTTCCGCCTCGGTTATGTGACATATAAGAAGAGTACGGGCAAGCGATACTATAATTATTTGGATAAGGTGTATTGCACTGGAACTGAGGAGTCGTCGGTCAATATCTCGTTTGATGTGCCAGAGGATGTGGATTCGCTCTATCTTGTGGTCAGTCCTGCCCTCAGTCAGTATCTTCGCAATGAGAGTTCGGGCAATTATGATGCGGACACTGATGCTAAGATTCTTGCTTTCCAGCAGTCGTTCGACCAATGGCCATATCGCGTACAGTTCTATAACACAAATATTTACGGTTTGACAAATCCTTCGACCTCGTTCTCGGGTTCGGCAGAAGTGGGCAATACATACACATCGGCAGAACTGACCGACCTGGAGCAATCGGGTACGGTAGAACCAGAGAATCCTGACCAACCCGACGAGCCCGATGAACCCGACGAACCAGAAGCGCAGACAGGCAATAGTGTGCATTTGCAGAAGTTGGTGAGTTTTGCGCCAAGTTCGGATTATAGCGGCACTACGCTGACTCTTTCCGAATCGGATTTGAATGCTATTGGTGCATGTTTTGGCGTGAGTGGATCGGAAGTGAAGAATACGAGCAATTGGGAGGAATGGAATGCGAGTGGCCCTTCAGAAGGGAAGATGACGCTATGGATTGTGGATCCTACGGATAAGATTACGCTCGAGAATAGTAAGAGTACAGCAAACGGATATGGGCATTGGATGACTAAGGAGGGCAAGGTTTGCACGTGGGGCAATGGTTCTTATGTGTATTCTGAATATGATGTCAGTTCGGCAACTTTCGCATTAGGACAATATCCGGGCAATCTGCAGGAAGGCGATACTCCTTCGTTCACTCAGGCGATTGTGTATAATGCCAACGGAACGCAGAAGATAGCATACGTACATGTCTATGAGACTATCACTTCGGAGAGTTCTGCTTCGACTGGCAATATCACTCTCTCGCCTACTCAGACCACACTGTATTCTACTGGTGTTCAGTATGATAATATTTATGTAGGACGCACTTTCAAGGCGGGATATTCGACCATCTGTGTACCGTTTGATATTGAGGAGGTTGTGTTCGAGTATGTGTTTGGGGCAAATGCTTATGTGGCAAGTTTTGCAGGTGCTGAAGAGAACGATGGTGTATGGACACTCACTTTCAGCAATGGAAAGACCGTTCGTCACAATAAACCATATCTTATTTATATCGACAAGGACGAAAAACCAGACGGGGTTGCGAACCCAGCCTTTATCGAGAAGGAGTTGTATTACCCTCTGCCAGCGGTTGTCACTACCGAAAGCGGATGGTCGTTTACGGGCAATTACACTCCGGGCAAGTCGATGAACGGACTGTATGGCGTGGCAAACAACTCATCGATCATGAAGGGCGGTGCCACTTCTACCATCAATGCCTATACCGCTTATCTCACTGGTCCTGTAGGTGCATCGGCAAAGATTATGGTAGATGGCGAGACCACAGCCGTCATTGAGATTTCAGCAGATGCTGATGCGGCAGTGCAGGAGATATTTACTCTTGAGGGCAACAAGACTGACAGGTTCGGCAAAGGTATCTGTATCGTAAAAATGAGAGATGGAAGTGTCAGAAAAGTAATAAACAAATAAACTATAACATTATGAAGAACAAATATATAGCTCCAGAAATTGAAGTGGAAACCATCATCGAAGACTCGATACTCGAAGATAGTGGCAATATGTACAACGTTACGCAAAACAATCAAACAATAGTAACGCCCACAACCAGCACCTACCCCAACGAAACTCAATTTTTCAATGGATTATTCGATTAACGAACAAAGGGGGTAATAAAAATATTAACTACCCCCTTCACAATCCATACAGTATATGTAATCGTTCATATAGAAACCATTGCCGATATCAAAATCTCCCTCACGATCACGCCTCATGCCCATCGCCTCATAAAAGCCAACAGCCTTATTATGGCGATTCACATTAAGTTCAACCCGATATCCATCAGGAGCAATCGTCTTGGCATACTCCATCAAGGCAAAGAAAGCCTGTTTGCCATACCCCTTATGATGATGCTGAGGCAATAGGTAAATCTTCTGAAGATGGAACAGAGGTTTGCCATTCTCCGCCATTCCATCCATCTCTATCGAAGCATAACCTACCACAGAATCCCCATCTTCAATCAAGAAGAAATCCTTCCCCTCACCGCAAATCTGCTCACTCAGACTCTCATCCGAATACATCATTCTGAGCATATAATCCGTCTGGTAAGGAGCATGAATATCCTTATAAGTATCACGAAATGCCACATCAGCAATACCCTGTATAGTCTCAATATCCTTAAGTTGTGCCCTGATAATTTTCAGTTCCATAATATCCTCCATTAAAAGTTGATACCCAATACATTATGACCATATTCGCGAGCAGGCTGCACATACTGTGGAAAACTCTTTTCAAAAGTCTCCACATTCCGCTTCATATCCGAAGAACAACGATCCTTCACACTCTTAGCAAAAAGATCTTCGTAGATGTCCGAAACAGCACTACCCTTTCCACTCTGATTGAGTTGGGCAAGATAAGACCAATACACCAGAGCCTTCGTATGAACCGATGCCTCAGCATTTTGCTGATTATCCTGCATATTGCCCTGTGCCACGAGAGCAGCCATATCACTATCAGCCTCCTGATTGCCAGGATTCATATTCACCTGTGAGAGACCGAAAAAAGAAGCGAGCATCATAATCGATGCAAATAATAACTTTGTCATAATTAATTCTTGTTAAATGATTTATTTTCTGCTGCAAAGTTACAACCATTTACCATTCAACAACCGACACAGAATGAAAACCAAGCGTACAATTTGTGAACTTCACAAACTGCACGCTTTATTCATGATTTGTACCCAAAAACGACTATCCCACACCAATCTTCTCTCGATCATAATACTCCATGAGCCAGGCGCAGAGGGATTGAAAGATTGTGTCGGACTGGGCTTGGCGGTCAATCCAGTCAAGAACGTAGAGGCGGTCGGCGGGATCATCACTGAAGAAGTAATACTGTTCGGCATCAGGATCGAGCCAACTGTCACGTTCTTCCAATTCATCATCGTTGTAGAGCGCTCTTACTTTGATGGCACAGTCGAGAAGGATGCTGGCCATGCGCTGATCCTTCTCCACTACGATGCCATGAAAGAAAGCGGCGGCAAGGGCGGTGAGATGTGAGATGTTGCCTGCCGATTCATATAAGAGATTGAGAACGTGGTGCTTAACATCAAAAGTTTCTGACATTCTGCCGAAAGTAATTATACCCGAATATGATTCATCGTCGAGACCCAACAGACAGGCTGCGTATTCATTATCATTGTTTGCCCTTTTGATGAGCGAGTCCACATACTGTTGGCCTCTACTCCCAGTATCGCCCATGACGATTCGAATCTTGTATAGTTCATCGTCGGCAAGGTTGTCGCAATAAGTTTTAAGATCACAATGCATGACTTCAATATTCGGTAGCACGGAAAATGTGTCCTGTATCTGTGAGATGTCGTCCATAGAGCATTGGTGTTTTGTGGAGATAAAGGCACAAGCCTGGAATGGTCCTTCTTGCGGAAAAAAAGATTGGACATCGTTGCATGCCTCCTGCAGATTGTGGCAGATGCCGTCTACTGTAGTAGATGTCAATTCCAAAGTTTGGATCATAAAGTTGAATGAGAACACAAACTGAATGAGTTCGGAGTTCGATATTTCGAAGATGTGATTCATAAGATGGAATGGTCAATTGGGATGAGGGTTGATATTGGTTCGCCTGTAGGCGTGAAGCGGGAGTTCTGGCACTCCATGAGGTCGCGATAGATTGCAGCCATCTCTGCTTCGCTGAGTATCTGTCCGCTGGCAACTCCATTGCGACGAGCCTTAGTCATGGCCACACGATGGATGGTATCGAACTGAGTTTCCGACTGATGGCCGTCGGTGAGCATATCGCTGAAGAGCTCGCCCTGCTCCACCTCTGCATAGTTGGTGAGGCGACTCATAAATCGCTCATATTGAATGCGCTCGCTGGCACGCTCCTGGTTGATGACAAGGATGCCATCGGCTGATGTAGTGATGATATAACTTGCCTGATGCTGAATGAAGCTTAATGCTGGCTGTGGGGTTGAAGCGAAGGCATGATCATCATCGGCAAAGAGCTTGACCTGGACAGGTGCGGAAGTTGTGGTCATAGTAGGCACGGTGGTCTTAGGCGGAATGACAGATGCTGAAGGACCACTATATCCGATGTTCAACTTTGTCTGTTCAGGCACGAATTGGAGAGTTGGAACGTTAGCACTGTTGTTCAACGCCTCTCGAACGCTGACTGTGAGTGCAGCCCAAATAGAAGACTCGTTGGCAAAGACTGCTTCACTCTTCGAAGGACTTGCATTCACATCCACCTCCTTTGGATTGACTGTGATATGGACGAAGAAAGGTGTCTTTGTGCCCTTCGGAATGAGTTGGTCGTAGCCGTTGTTGATGGCACGACGGAGTTGGGCATTCTCGATATAACGGCCATTCACGAAGAAGAGGCGGTCGCTGCACTTGATGCTTGCCGACTGTGGCGAACCGATGAAACCCGTGAGCGAACAGCATGCAGAGTCGCAATGAATTGGGATGAGATGCTTCTCATACTTCTTGCCATAGATGTCGTTGATGCGCTGACGCTGGGAGGCAGGCTGAAGGTCATAAATCTTTGTTCCTTCGGAATAGAATACGAAGGCTACATCAGTGTAAATGAGTGCGATACGGATAAAGGCGTCGATGCAGTGGTGAGCCTCGATGCTATCCTTCTTGAGGAATCGGCGACGCGCAGGAACAGGGGCAAAGAGGTTTGCCACATCGACTGATGTACCCTTCGGACATGAAACCTCCGACTGCTCCACGAGAGCACCGTCATTGAAAACTACGCATGTGCCCAACTCGCTGTCTTCCTGACGAGTAGTGAGAGTGACGGTTGCCACTGAAGCGATAGATGGGAGTGCCTCACCACGGAATCCGTTAGTGCGAAGATTGTCTGTAAGGTCGCGGATAGTGCGGATCTTGCTTGTGGCATGCTTACTGAAGGCAAGCACAGCATCGCAGCTGTCCATGCCAGTGCCATCGTCTACCACAAGAATCTGGTTTCTGCCTCCCTGACGGATGGATACAGTGATGCGGGTTGCACCTGCGTCTATGGAGTTCTCGATGAGTTCTTTTACTACGTTGGCTGGGCGACATACTACTTCGCCTGCACACATTTGGCTTACTGTTGCCTTGTCTAAAATCTGAATCATAATGAGTGGATGTTTTGTTTTGATGCTGCAAATTTACGGACTTTCACCCACTCGTTACGGGCTCATGTACGTACATGAAAAAATCCCACCGATTTTTTTTCGATGGGATATGAGGAAAAAAGTATTGACACTATAAGTTGAGCTTGCAAAACTCAATTTCTCTTTATCTTTTTTATGCCATGTGTCAAACTATATGGGAGTGAAATGAACTCATCGGGAAGACTTACAGCATAGAACTTCTCATTCAGGCCAAGTTCTTTATGGGAGGTGAAATCTATGATATACCACTTCGCGTCATCTCTATCTGCTATCGCATCTTTAATGGCAGGGGTGCCATTATTCTTTACTTTCTTGATAAACTCACCTACACCATTCTCATCGGTAAAGGTTTGCCCGTCAAATCCAAGTTTGGTGCGGAATGTCTCCTCATATTTACTATTAGGAAAACAACGGTTAAAGATCTCGACGATATCTCGACCTGCCTTCATAATCATATTGCGCACTTATATCCGCCGTCATCGTATTGTTCTGCAAAGTTTGCAAATAGACTATAATCAAGTCTTTGGTTTTCCTCTTCGGTAGGCACATGAATAGGATAATCAGTTCCGTTAGAACCTACGATTTCAAACAATTTTCTATCCTTATTTGTGCTATCATAAATACCGAAAAACTGAGAGAGGAAGTCTTGTGTATCTTTTTCTCCACCAAGAGAAGCAGAAGAAGCGAGAATTCTAAGTTGTGGATTTGGTTTTCCTTCTTTTGTGGGTGGTATGCCAATTGCATCAAGGAATAGACGCAAAAGATATGCGACCTCAGTGCCTGAAGTTCCTCTGTAGAGGTGCAATTCATCAAGAACAAGATGAAACACACTATCAGGATGAGCAGCGTACCATTTTTTAGTTTTATTAAACAACTCGTATTCATCACCACGCATGAGCATAACACTAAGCATAGAGTAGTTGGTAATCATGATGTCAGGTGGAAACAACTGTTACGCATCATGTAAATTCGACACACACGGCCCCATTTTATCTACAAAAGTATAACTATTTATTGAGAGAAATAAATAATGATGATATAAATTACATTTTTCAGAATGAATTTAGTTGAATATTGGCATTGTAACAAATTCGTAATACATGACAACAATAAGATTGAGTGGCACACTAGCTCGCACAAGCGAGAAGTGTGTCAGAATAGTTGCCAACCCTGATTTTGCGGTAGGCATCCTTGAGGATTTGGCGGATGCGCTCGGTGCTGACATTGAAGAGTTCAGCGATTTCGTGGAAAGAGTGCTCGCGCTGATCAATGCCGAAGGCCATGAAGAGCACCTCCCTCTCGCGGACAGTCAGCTCGTTGGCAGCAGCGCGGATTGAGAACGAGAGCGACTCCTGGTTCACGAGGTCGTCAGCGGAAAAATCGCCAAAGAGCGAGTCCATCAACGAGCGGTCATCCTCACTGTCTCCGAAAGGAGCGTCAAGGCTCAAGGCACGATGAGAGCCAGTGAGGGCTGCATGGATTTCGCTGCGTCTGAGGTCAGTGAGAGCGACGAGCTCATCCTCATTTGGAGTGCGGCCATTCTGCAGTTCGAAGTTCGAGATGACTTGGTTCACCTTTTTAATATAGCGAGTCCAGTTCATAGGCACATCCACCAAACTGCCATACTTGCCCAGTGCCTCCATAATTCTCTTGCGCATATAAAATACCGCATACGAGAGAAACTTGAAACCCCTTGTTTCGTCAAACGTCTTAGCCGCTTCAACAAGACCATAATTAGCCTCCTGAACGAGATCCTCAATCTCAAGACCACGGCCCAGATACTGCTTTGCGATAGAGTACGCAAAACGAAGATTTGAAAGTGCCAACATGTCTGCAGCCTTTTTGTCACCAGAGTGAATACGCTGAGCAAGAGCCACTTCCTCCTCAGCAGAGAGCACAGGGAATTTGCGCGCCATGCGGAAGAAAGCGTTGATTGATTCAGAACGAGAAGTGATGAAATTTAAATTTTGCATACTCT
>DCIW01000129.1 GCA_002317225.1 Prevotellaceae bacterium UBA1716
AGTGTGTACTTCTCAAGGAAACGGTGAGCACCAATGATAAGCATAGGAGCTGCAGCCTCAAAACCTACACGACCCTTGATACCGATGATAGTATCACCAACGTGACAGTCACGACCAATACCATAAGCGGCACCAATTTCTTCTACAGCCTGAATAGCCTCAATCTTGTCTTCGTACTTCTTACCATTTACAGAACAGAGTTCACCCTTGTCAAATCCAAGTTTAAGAATCTCTGGACCTTCCTTAGTAGCGTGCTTGAGGTAAGCAGACTCTGGAAGACCTTGAGTAGAGTCGAGGATTTCTCCACCACAAATTGAAGTTCCCCAGATACCTACATTATATGAATACTTGAGTTTTGCGAAGTCTGCAGCAAAACCATTAGCATTGAGGTAATCGATTTCTTCCTGACGACTGAGGTTGCCATCACGAGTAAGAGTGATGATTTCAACACCTGGAGCCATTACGAGGAAAGTCATATCGAAACGAATTTGGTCGTTACCCGCACCTGTTGAACCGTGAGCGATAGCAGATGCACCAATTTCCTTAGCATAACGAGCGATAGCAAGTGCCTGGAAGATACGTTCTGAAGATACAGAGATAGGGTAACAGTTGTTACGGAGCACATTTCCGTAAACCATATATTTGAGCGACTTAGCATAGTACTCCTGAGTAACGTCGAGAGTGACATACTTTGTAGCACCAAGCTTGTAAGCATTTTCTTCATTAGTCTTGAGCTGCTCAGGTGAGAAACCACCAGTGTTTGCGCAAGCAGCATAAACCTCGTATCCCTTTTCCTTAGCGAGATACATTACTGTGTAAGATGTGTCGAGACCTCCTGAGAAGGCAACAACGACTTTTTTCTTCTGTTCCATTGAATATATGAGTTTTTAAGTTTTTGCGTTAATACGTTTTTATGTTTTAGTTGGAAAACTATAGGACTAATTGTTGTTATAGTCAAGGTGGCGCTTCATCATTTCTCGAAGTATCTCAACATATACCTCGAATGGGTCGCCTTGATGCTTCTCAGGATCGTAAAGCATACCTGTGCATATACAGAACTTACGCTCTTTCATCTGAAGGATAGGGTAGTTGACACAACCTTGGCAACCTCTCCAGAATGCTTCATCGTCAGTAAGTTGGTTGAAACTTACAGGCACATAACCAAGTGCTGTATTCATCTTCATCACAGCATCTCCACTTGTGAGAGAGAAAATCTTGGCATGAGGCCAACGGACACGAGCAAGAGTGAAAGTATGGTCCTTAATACGTTTTGCAATACCATGACCAAGGTAATCTGGATGAACGATAAGACCTGAAGTCGTGACATAGGACTTATTGCCCCATGTCTCGATATAGCTGAAACCTACAAACTTATCACCAAGTTCAGTCTGCTGACTTGGGTCGAGTGCAAGAACAGCCTTGCCCTCCTTCATTTTTGTAGCAACGTATTCGTGAGTACGCTCGGCAATACCTGTTCCGCGCTTTTTTGCCGCTTCGCGTATAGTGTCGAGAATAAGGTCAACGTACTTCTCATACGATGCATCAGCAACGATGACCTTTATTCCATCTTCGTAAATCATCTTATTAATTACTATTTACTAATTACTAAATACAAATTACTATTTATGGATTTCTTTTAGATAATTAGTAGTTTCTTTAGTTGTCTTTATACCTTAATATTCGTTTTCGTCTTGGAGGCTTAATTGAGAACCCGGATAGACTGGGGCAATAGAACGAAGGTCGTTCTCGAGTATATCCTTGTCAAATCCCTCTTCGAGTGCGAGGAAGATAGTATCGTCTCCCGCAATGGTTCCGATGACTTCGGGGAAGTTGGCGTTGTCAATATCACTAGCAAGTCCGCTTGCATATCCTGGGCGACACTTGATTACAGCGAGTTGTCCCGAAATGCGAACCGACATGAATCCGTTCATGATTGCCTGTCCTGTTGCACGATGCTGTCTTACTCTTACATACTTAGGACTGTCTGGAAGCATGTATATGTTCTTTCCGCTTGGAGCGAAACCTTTTACTACCTTGAGCAACTTGAGGTCGCGTGAGAGCGAGGACTGTGTTAAGTTGTGCCCCGTAACTGCGAGGGCTTGTGCCAATTCCTCCTGATTTCCTATTTCCTGCATCTGGATGATTTGCCTAATCAAATCCAGTCTTGACTGCCTTCCTTTAGGTCGGCTTTCTATCGGTTGTTTTGTAGTCATTGCATAATTATTCTTGTTGGCTGCAAAGTTACGCATTATTATTCAAATAACAATGCATATTATGCAGTAATTGTTGCATAATATGCATATTTGGGAAATATTTGATTAATAATTATGCAAAACGTAATGTATGCGTCTCAAATTTATGCAATCAAAGCTGCGTCTCGCCCTCGATGAAGTTGTCCATGAAAAGGTTCTCTCCATCCCACACCGCATAAGTGAAGAGCGACATCCATTCGCCCATCAGTAGAATGCGTGAAGAGCGTGATAGCATCAAGTCGAGTTCGATGTGTCTATGACCGAAGATGAAATAGTTGATTGTTGGGTGCGACTTGAGATAATCCTTAGCATATAGCACAAGTCCTTCCTTGTCTTCACCCTGATATGGGAGTTCGCCGTTAGTGGCTGCACTTTCATATCCCACAAGACTTTTTGCATTTTCAAACTCACCATGTTCCTCTTTCACCGAATGTCTCAAGCGACTTCGCTTTGCCCATTCAAGACCGAAGTTCATGAACCAATGAGGGTGAATCATCTTTGCAAGCCTTTGCAGCAGCTTGCTATGGAAGCATGCGAACATCAACTTTACGTTCCATTTCCTGTCTTGGTAATCGAGGCCGTCACCATGAGCGAGATAGAACTCCTTACCATAAAGTTCGCAAGCGATAGGCCCACGATGCAGAATCACTCCGCATTCCTTCTCCAGATAATCATCCATCCACATGTCGTGATTGCCAGTGAAGAAATGTACTTCAACTCCGTTGTCAGTCAGTTCGCTTATCTTTCCGAGAAAACGAGTGAAGCCGCGAGGCACCACATCCTTATACTCAAACCAGAAATCGAACATGTCGCCCAACATATACACAGCCTCAGCCTTGTCCTTTATCTGGTCAAGGAAGTTGACGAGTCGTCGTTCTTGAGTACGCTTGTGCTCAATGGCACGACTGCCGAGATGTGCATCGGAAATGAAATAGATCTGTTTCATAAGGCTTCTACATAAACCCTAAATCCAACTTTGCTTCTTCGCTCATCATGTCCTTGTTCCATTCTGGTTCGAACACGACAGCAACATCGACAGAGTGAACTCCGTGAATGCTTGTAAGCTTCTGGTTGATATCTTCGAGGATGAAGTCAGCCGCAGGGCAGTTTGGTGCAGTGAATGTCATGTCGATATTCACATCAAAGATATCCTCGCCATCAGGATGCGACGAATCGACAACATCAATCTTGTAGATCATGCCGAGGTCCATCACATTGACAGGAATCTCAGGGTCGAAGACTGTCTTCAACATCTCCACCACCTTATCCTCTATCTGTTCTTTTGTTATTTCCACGTCTAATTAATATCCTAATTCTTTCTCGCGTTGCTTCGAAAGCGCTACGCGATAACCTAACTCCTAATTCCTAATTCCTAATTCCTAACTACTTAAGTCCAGCCATCAAGCCCTTAATAACTGCAGCGTTGAAGCCAGAGTATTCGAGTTCGTTGAGTCCCTTGATAGTTACACCACCAGGAGTTGTAACCTTATCGATAGCCTCTTCTGGATGCATGCCTGTCTCCTTGAGAAGGGTGACAGCACCGAGCATGGTCTGGAGGGCAATCTGCTTTGCTTGCTGGGCATAGAATCCCATCTCGACACCACCCGACATCTGAGCTCTGATATATCGCATCACATAAGCGATACCGCTACTTGCCATCATCATGCCCGGACCAACGAGGTTTTCAGGAACAACGAGAGTGTCGCCCACGATGTCATAGAGTTCCTTCACACGATCGAGATTCTGCTGGCTTGTGTTCTTGCCCTTGGCCATGAAACTCATTGATGCGGCATATTCTGCAGCGATGTTTGGAATGACATATACATATTGTCCGTATTCATTGCCAAATTCTTCTGCCAACTTATCTGTTGTGAAGTTTGCTGCATCGCTCACTAGAACCTGCTTTGTGAGGTTGAGGGCAGGCTTTATTTCTTTAAGAATTATAGGTACGAGCCAAGGTTTTACAACTATTACTACGATGTCGGCGTCTCTAACAGCCTGATGGTTATCAGTTGTGGTTGTGATTGTAGGATACTTTTCCTTGAAGCTTGCAAGGAGAGCCTCGTTCTTGTCGGCAATAGTGAGTTCTCTCACCTTACCGCTCTTTGCCCATCCGTGGATGAGGGCTCCACCCATGTTACCTGCTCCAATGACTGTAACTTTCATAATTATTGTCTCTTTTTATGTCTTAATAACTGAAAAAATGTCGTAACTTTGTGCAAAGTTAGTGCAAAAGTTGTGTAAGACAAAATAAATCGGCACTTTTCTCGTTAATAATATAGATGAAACATACATATTTAAATATATTAGTCGTTTTTGCAACTCTCGCTGCAATGCTTTTCTTGTCTCCCCTCTCCATTGAGGCGCAGACCCGAAAGGTGATGAATCGCCCCTATATCGACCAGAGGCAATTCCATTATGGCTTCCTTGCCGGAATGCAGTTGCAGGATCTCGAACTCACCCAAAACGGATATACCGATGACGAAGGCAACCAGTGGTTTGCCGACAATCCAAACTACGAGCCGGGCTTCTGTGTGGGTATTCTTGGCGAACTCCGACTCACCGAGCATCTTGCTGTCCGTTGTATTCCGACCATGCATTTTGGAACCAAGAACTTCCAGTTCCGTAATATGAAGCCTACGGAAAATGAGGAAGGGCATCTCATCAACGAAAAGGACTATCAGAGTATGAAGTCAACTTACTTCACTATTCCGATAGATATCAAGTTCTCGGCACAGCGTTTCAATAACTATCGTCCTTACATGATGGTAGGAGTTGCTCCAGCACTCGACCTTACGGTGAAGCATAGCCAGAATCTTTTGCTCAATCGTTTTGACTGCTATCTTGAGGCTGGTTTCGGTTGCGATTTCTATGCTCCTTGGTTCAAGTTTATTCCAGAAGTCAAGTTCTGCTACGGACTTTGCAATATAATCAATAAGAATCGTACCGACCTTACGGATTCAAATAAATTGATATTTACCGAATCGGTAGATAAAGGACGTAGCAAGATGATTGTCTTCACTTTCTATTTTGAGTAAAAGAAGCCCCCTCCATCTCCCCCATAAGGGGAGGGCTTGTATATACCATTTACAAATCAAAGCCAATACAACAAGATATGAATAACGAAACTGACCAGTCAAATAGTAACCTCAACCCCTCCCCTTATGGGGGAGTCGGAGGGGGCTTGTCCTATTCAATCATAATTCCGATATATAATCGCCCAGACGAGGCTGATGAATTGCTTCAAAGTCTTACACATCAGACAAGTAAGGACTTTGAAGTCGTTGTCGTTGAGGACGGTTCGTCTGTCCCTTGTAAGCATATTGTTGACAAATATGCTACGCAACTTGACATCAAATACTATCTCAAGGAGAATGGTGGTCCTGGTCCTGCCCGTAATTATGGAGTGGAACGTGCTCAGGGTGAGTATGTGCTTATCCTTGATTCGGATTGTGTTATTCCAGAAGGATATATTGCAGCAGTTGATGCAGAACTTGCTGATAATCCTTGTGATGCCTTCGGTGGTCCTGATGCAGCACACGATTCGTTTACTCCTGTGCAGAAAGCAATCTCATACTCAATGACTTCGTTCTTCACTACAGGTGGTATTCGTGGTGGAAAGAAGAAAGGAGCGATGGATAAGTTCTATCCTCGTTCGTTCAATATGGGTGTGAAGCGAAGTGTGTACAATGAACTCAATGGCTTCTCTAAAATGCGATTTGGAGAGGATATCGACTTCAGTTATCGTATTGTTGAGGCAGGTCATCCATCACGACTTTTCCCAGAAGCTTGGGTTTGGCATAAGCGTAGAACGGACTTCCGCAAGTTCTTCAAGCAAGTATTCAATTCGGGTATTGCACGCATCAACCTTGAAAAGCGTCATCCGGGCACTATGAAACTTGTTCACATGCTCCCAATGGTATTTACTGTAGGAGTAATCTTCTTGCTTCTTCTCTTCCTATGCGGATTGGGCATGATGACACTTGCTCCAACATTAGGTAGGCTCGGAGTGGCAGGTGAAGTGGGTATGACCCAAGGAGTTGGCCTCTGCCTATGCATTCTCTCGCTCATTCCTCTCGTCCTCTACAGCCTCCTTCTCCTTATCGACTCCACTATCAAGAACAAGAGTCTCTGGGTAGGACTTCTCTCCATCCCAGCAGCCTTCACCCAACTCATGGGCTATGGTCTCGGTTTCCTCAAAGCCTGGTGGCTCCGCTG
>DCIW01000253.1 GCA_002317225.1 Prevotellaceae bacterium UBA1716
TGTGAAATGAGGAAGTCCTTTTTTTTTGTTAAAACATATACGCTAACACACCACTAATAAACGACTAAATCTATTAAGAGTTTTGGGCAAAACTCTTAATAGATTTAGTCTAAACATTTAAATGTTTTTATCGAATTATAAGGGAGAATTTCTTTACTTGACAATCAGTTGCTTAGCAAATTCCCAAATAACCATTCCTGCTGTGGTGCTGACATTAAGAGAATGCTTAGTACCGAATTGAGGGATTTCGAGGCATGCATCAGAGGCATCAACTACTTCTTGCTTCACGCCTTTAACTTCATTGCCAAAGATTACTGCATATTTAGTATTAGCATCCAAAGCAATATCCTGCAACTTAGTCGAACCTACACATTGTTCAATACTAAATATCTTATATCCTTCAGCTTTGAGAGATTGAACAGCATCCATTGTACTATCAAAGTGCTTCCACTCCACCGTATCCTCTGCTCCAAGTGCAGTCTTATGTATCTCTGCATGAGGTGGACATGCCGTGATGCCACACAGATAGATGGATTCTACACGGAAAGCGTCGGAAGTACGAAACACACTTCCAACATTATACATCGAACGCACATCATCAAGCACCACTACGAGTGGCATCTTCTGGGACTGCTTGAACTCGGATACATCCATGCGCCCCATCTCAAGTATACTTAGTTTTCTTCCCATTTATAGCCCCCCGACCCCCCAAGGGGGCGGCCATCCGGATAGGGGGGGGATAGCCTATGTATTAATGAATGCTCTGCGCCAGCACGCCCCCTTGGGGGGGCGGGGGGCTCAAAGTTGCCCACTCTCAATCAACAATATCGCTCGTTCCGTTAATCTATCATCGCACTCAGCATCATATTCCTTCTTCAGACTTGCACCGAAGAGCGAAGCAAACGCATTATAAAAACCAGCCTTGAACGAACCCATATAAGTCTTGATGAGTTGATAACTTGTCTGATTACATTGGCGGTCAACAAGTTTGATAAGCAACTTTCCTTGCGAGAAAGTGAGCTTCTTCATTTTAGGCTTATAAGCAGCCATAAGTTCTTTCTCTGCCACCTTCATATAAGCATCCTTCTCCTTCTTGGTAGGCAGTGAATCCATGTGGGCAATCGCCTTGTTGACCACACGCTGAATCTCGCAAGCTATAGGATAGACCTTCTTGATGTTGTTAGCTATCTTGTAGTATTTCTTTGCTTCGCGAACACTCTTGAACTTGAGTTTGTTGAACACATAGACATCGCTGAACATATAGCTCGGTATTTCCTCACCATCATATTCAACCATACCTGTATAATACATTGCATGCGAGAATATTGGATCACCGGTCATATACCTATCGTTCTCAAAATTAGACTCAAGTTGAGCCTTACCCGCAAGAGAGAGGGCAAAGAAACAGAGAAATAATATGTATCTGACATTAGTTTTCATTTCATTCACTTCAAATCGGGTGCAAAGATACGAAATAATTAGGAATTAGGAATTAGGAATTAGGAATTTACAATCTTATTATGATTAATTATATTTTCGACAGCACATTTTTACTTATATAAACAATAATTACACATCTTTTATGCACACAACAACAAATTCCTAATTCCTAATTCCTAATTCCTAATTTATTTTCGTATCTTTGCCCAAAATATCACCTTTACCATGGCAAAGAATAACGAACTCACCCCAATGATGAAGCAGTTTTACGACTTGAAGGCAAAGCACCCAGACGCTTTGCTCCTCTTTCGTTGTGGTGACTTCTACGAAACATATAACGAAGATGCTGCTGTAGCAGCGGAGATTTTGGGTATCACACTGACCAAGAGAAGCAGTGTGGCAGGTACATCAGCAAGTGGAACTGCAATGGCAGGATTCCCACATCATGCACTCGATGTATATCTTCCAAAACTTATCCGTGCAGGAAAGCGAGTAGCGATATGCGACCAGCTCGAAGACCCAAAACTCACTAAGAAACTTGTGAAGCGAGGCATTACCGAACTTGTCACACCAGGTGTGGCAATGGCTGACACTGTGCTGAATAATAAGGAGAACAACTTCCTTGCATCCGTGCATTTTGGTAAGGGTGCATGTGGATTGGCTCTTCTCGATATCTCTACGGGCGAATTCCTTTGTGCTGAAGGTACTACCGATTATGTGGACAAACTCCTTACCAATTTTGGTCCAAAGGAAGTGCTCTACGAAGAAGGTAAGAAAGCTATGTTCGATGGCAATTTCGGGTGTAAGTACTTCACATTCGAGATGAACGACTGGGTGTTTGTTAATGATACTGCACGCAAGAAACTCTTGTCGCATTTCGGCACAAAGAACCTTAAAGGTTTTGGAGTGGAACACCTTACCAATGGTGTTGTGGCAGCAGGAGCCATCATCTTCTATCTCGAACAGACTCAACACACGCATATAAGCCATATTCGCAATATTTCACGAATCGAAGAGAACAAATACGTGCGTCTTGATCGCTTCACTGTGCGTAGCCTCGAACTCCTCGGTTCGATGAATGAAGGCGGAACCAGTTTGCTCTCAGTCATCGATAAAACCGTGAGTCCTATGGGCGGACGTATGTTACGCCGATGGGTTGTGTTCCCACTCAAGGACATAAAACCAATCACCGACAGACAGAATGTGGTGGAATGCTTCTTTCGCGAACCCGATTTCAGAGACAATATCGAAGAACTCCTTCAGCAAGTGGGCGATCTCGAACGTATCGTTTCTAAGATAGCCGTAGGACGTGTGTCACCTCGTGAGATGGCCCAACTCAAGATTGCCCTTCGTGCCATTGACCCAATCAAGCGACTTTGCGAAGAGACTCAATGCGAGACTCTGCAGCAATTCGGAGCACAGATGGATCCTTGTACACTTTTGCGTGAACGTATCGAACACGAACTTGTACAGAACCCACCGGCAGTACTCGGTAAGGGAAAGGGAATGACTATTGCTGATGGTGTGAATGCTGAACTCGATGACCTCCGACAAATTGCTTGCGGTGGAAAAGATTACCTTCTCAAGATGCAACAACGAGAGAGCGAAGCTACCGGCATCCAGAGTCTCAAGATAGGATTCAATAATGTGTTTGGCTATTATATGGAAGTGCGAAACACATACAAGGATATGGTTCCTGAGAGTTGGGTACGAAAGCAAACTCTCACTCAGGCAGAACGTTATATCACAGAAGAACTGAAAGAATACGAAGAGAAGATTCTTGGTGCTGAAGAAAAGATAGAGTCGCTCGAGAAGTATCTCTTCGACGAACTTGTGAGCGATGCCATGAAATATATTGCTCAAATGCAGACTGATGCACATCTGCTTGCCCAACTCGATGTACTCCTCTCCTTTGCACTTGTTGCACGCGAATATAAATATGTTCGTCCTGTTATTGATGACAGTCTTGTTATCGATATCAAGCAAGGACGCCACCCTGTTATCGAGCGATATATGCCTGTAGGCGAGGAATACGTGCCAAACGACATCTACCTCGACTCCGATTCGCAGCAAATCATTATTCTCACGGGTCCTAACATGGCAGGTAAGTCTGCACTTCTCCGTCAGACAGCACTCATCACCCTTCTCGCACAGATGGGCTCGTTCGTACCAGCCGACTCAGCACGCATAGGCATTTGTGATAAGATTTTCACACGTGTTGGTGCAAGCGATAATATCTCTGTGGGCGAATCTACCTTCATGGTCGAGATGAACGAGGCAGCAAGTATCCTCAACAATATTTCGCAACGTTCACTTGTCCTCTTCGATGAACTCGGTCGAGGTACATCCACCTATGATGGAATCTCCATTGCTTGGTCTATCGTAGAGCATCTGCACGAAAACAAGTCTGCCCATGCACGCACGCTCTTTGCCACTCACTATCACGAACTCAACGAGATGGAGAAGACCCTCTCACGTGTAAAGAACTTCAACGTAAGTGTTCGCGAGCATAATGGAAGAGTCATCTTTATGCGTAAACTTGTCCCAGGCGGTAGCGAGCATTCATTCGGTATCCATGTAGCGAAGATTGCGGGTATGGCATCATCGATTGTAAAACGTGCAGAACAAGTTCTTCACGAACTCGAGGCTAACAATAGCAAGGATGGCATATCAAAACCACAGACTGAGAATATAAGCAAACCGGGAGATAACCAACTCAGTTTCTATCAGTTTGACGATCCAGTCATATTCCAAGTACGCGACGAAATACTAAACCTTGATATCAACAGTCTCACTCCTCTCGAAGCTCTGAACAAGTTGAACGAGATAAAGAAGATTGTCAATGGCAAACAATAATATCTGTTTCCATTATTGCCATCAAGTATTGGAAGACAAAAAATATAAGGCATCACGCAAAGTTAATGCATGATGCCTTATTTTTGTGTAAGGGCAGTAATGAAAATATCATGAATGCCTACTTACTTATCAAAGAGATAGAAAACTATCCACGAGCAGCGTGTTCGTTGCGATACTGATTGCCAGGAATTACAATCCAACCATCAAGTTCAAGAACCTTAGCAGGTTTCTTCACCTTGATTTGCTTCTTCAGGTCCTTCTCCTTGACTGTATTGCCGTTGATAGTGTAGCTGTTGATTTCAGCCTCAGTCATAGTTGCTGTGCAGTTTACCGAACTTGAAGAAAGGCGGTAATAATAAGTTGTAGTACGCGAACCACTTGTACTCTTCACACTCTTGATTACATAATCTTTCGCAACAGAGAGTTCTTCAGAATCCCCCTCAGCCTTAGCCACAAGAACGAGTTTTCCGCCATTATCAGCAAATATAGCAGTACGCTTTCCGCCCACCTCATAGTGTTCAGTACGATTAGGAAGATAACGAGCGATAATCTCATTTTTGCCATCGCCATCAATATCCTTTGCTATCATCTCATCAGGGAAGGTAGTCTCACCTCCGATAGCATCCATCCACACATCGTTAAGTTCGAAAACGGTGCAAGGGAGATTCTTTTTCGAAAATTCCAATTCTGCATCAAATGCATGAGTGATTTCGCCTTCAGGTTCTTTGCCTGTAGCAATATAGAAACCTTCGATATCAGCACCCTTGCCAAATGCTTCATTCTGACCTTTATGAGTGTTATTACGACTGATATATATCACACCATCGTAAGACAGCATTCGATACTGAACATCACCTGCATAAAAATAGAAGCAGTTGCGGAAGAACTCAGATGTACGCGCATTCACCTTAGCAATGTTAGGAGTTGCTACCGAGAAGGAATATGCAAAGTTTTTGCCCTGAACATAAAGCTGGAGTTGTCCACCATATTCAGGCATTTGAGCATTACCGGTTGGAATAGAGTATTCATACACTCCTTGTGCCTCATCAAGATTGCGAGTTGGCAACATCATCGAAGGAGAGTTTGAGATCTTCTCAACATTCTCCATTGTTAAAACCTTATCGTTGAACGACCAAGTACCATTATCAAAAATGCCATCAGCGGTAATAAGCATGTGTATATCACCACATATCTTTGTGCCGTTATACTCATTGAGATAGAGTTCCTTGTAGTCGTCATCGAATATCACAGTCTTCGTAGAAGTTCCGAACACCTTGATTTTTGATGTCTTTCCGTTCTTGCGGTAATAAGTCATCTGACCCATTACAACATTAGTATAATCCTCTTCTTCGAGATCTATACGGAAATTGATATCAGCTCCAAGTTTACCCTTGAATGAATAACGCTTGTTAGCAGCAGTTGCAACCACCGATACCAAGAAAAATAGAAGAAATAGCGACTTTTTCATAATTATTTCCAATTATCATGAGCAAACATACAATCTTGATAACTCTCATAGCCATTGCCAGCATCACCATCATGCTGAATGAGGCAGTGGCGGATAACGACATTCGAAGGATTCTCTATACAGAAGAGTGTACCCTTGTTCTTAACGAATGAGCAGCGGTCGAAAAGCACATTCTCACTACTTGAATCGATATTTACCTGTCCAAACTCCTTATTATTATAGAAGAGGCAATTGGTAAACTTGCAATTTGCACTTCCGGCAATGTGCATGATATGGTAAGAGCAATGGAAAATCTCAGAGTTGGTCATAGTAAAGTTCTTACATTGGCGAAGTTCAACTCCTTCAGTTCCACAACCGAAAAGGCCGCAGTTTTCGATGGTTATACCTGTGCAATCATCAAAAGCAACCACACCATTAGTGCAATAACCTTCTACTGTATGGCCAAGGTAAAGATTGGAGAGTTTGATGTTCTTACAACTGATAAATGTGAGCACATTAGCATATCGTGGTGTCACCTCAATAGAATAGCGGTCATCGCTGTTTGTACGGATTGTAAGATTCTCAAATCCTACAAGCACAAGCATAGGTCCGTCATGTTCGCGCTCATATCTGAGTCCGGCCTGTGGAGCACGTGAAGAGCGGTCATATTCCTTTATTTTACCTTCATCTATCATCTGATTGATGAGCGGAGTAAGTAGGAAACCTTCTTCGTTACAAATCACAATTTCACGGTTTGAACCGATAGCACCAATAAATTCCTCAACTGTGTTGACAAGAATTCGCTTTGGTGCAGCCATCGCTACCACTGTGCAGAGGATAGCAAAAAGGGTTAATGCAATACGTTTCATGTTAATTAAAATGGTTGATTAATAATTATTTTAAATTTCAAACATACAATTAGTTTCTTTACATTATCATTTAAGAACAGTCACCTCCCAATTGACTCCTACAGGATTGTTTACCATCTTCATGATAAGAGGGAACTGAGCATTGTCTAACACCCAAAACTCATAGTTCGTATAATCTGCCTGCACATGAAGCATACCATCCGAAATATCAACAAGTTTGAATGTCTCGTTGCACCAGACACAAGTCTTTTTCTTCTTCAACGTCTTAAACAAGTCTGTCGAAAGCATAGCAAACAGTTCGTCATCAGAGAGAACAACGTTCAATCCATCCGTAGGTTGGACATAACTTGCACTCTTAGCCATCTTCAGAGCCTTAGGAGTCATCGTGATAGCACCATTCCTGTACTTGAGATTGCGTTGTATGCCATAAGAGAATACAAGCGAATCACCTTGATTAGTGATGTCAACATCGAACTTACGCGTCTGTCCGTGCAACTTATATGTGAACAAATACTTACGATCCCTGTCTTTTTTCGAAGGGATAACAACTGGTATGTCGCCCACCTGAACAGACTTATCAGTAGTGCGGATGATAAGTTCACCACCTTCGAGGAGCAACTGATGTGATATGCGCCAATTACTCTGACGGACACCATTGAGCAAACACTCATCCACATTACCCATCTCCTTCTTGATAGTGAGTTTCTTTCCATTATCAAGTTTGATAGTAACCGATGGCACCAAAGGAGTATGTACAAGGTAGTAGTCGTGACCTGCATTAGGATAGAGTCCCATCATGTGGAAAGCGAGCCATGCAGACATAGCACCACTATCATCATTACCTGGAAGTCCTGTGTGCGAATCGTTGAAGCAACCATTCACTATCTGCTTAACTCGTGCATCACTCTTCTCAGGCTTTCCAATCCAATGATAGAGCATAGGAGTCAGAAACGATGGTTCGTTTGCCACGTTGTAATATCCATGTTCGAAGAATGTGTCAAGTCTATTCTCGAAAGCATTCTTTCCTCCACATAGTTCTACGAGTCCAGGAATTTCATGAGGAATGCAAAATGAATATTCCCATGATGAAGCCTCGTACATAAAGCAATCCCACCAAGCACAATACCAAGGACCTTCGTAAGAGATGTCAGGTGTATAGCGGAACGAGTAAGTCTTATAGTCCGAATGTCCGAAAGGAGCATCGTCCAACCACTTGCCATCAGCACTCTTCGGCATGATGAAACCATATACACCATCATGCTTATAGTCGGCGCGCCACAGATTCTTCCAGCGTTCGCTCTGAGCCATGTACTTGTTGTAAACATTGTAATAGTACTTCTGGTCATACTTCTTATTGCCATCATACCTGAGTTTCTTAGCTACCTGAGCGATTGCCCAGTCGCAGAACGAATACTCGATAGTACGATTGCCGGCACGAGCAATACCGAAAGGTATATAGCCGAGCGAGTTGTATTCGGCAAGTCCTCCACGTCCTTCGGCCTCATCGTCCGCAGGTGCCACTTCAGCATCCTTGAGCATTGCTTCGAGTGCAAGGTCGTAGTCGATGTCGAGTCCTTTTGCAAGAGCATCAGCAATGACTATCTCACCATTGCTTCCTCCTTGAGTGCGTCCATTCGAATTGCCGCTTCGTGCATCAGGAATATAACCTGTCTGCTTATATATATTTAATAAGGAGTTGACTATATCAGTTTCACGCTGAGGATCGAGAAGCGTGATAAGAGGGGTGTTCGTGCGATAAGTGTCCCAAATGGCATAGTAGTCATCGTAATATGTACCATTTACCATGTGCAATTTACTATTTGGATGCGATTGGGAGTCCTTTGTACGGTCCACAGGCATGAGCATGGTGTGGTAGAGGGCAGTGTAGAACATGCGTTTCTGTTCAAGTGGGGTATCAGGAGATAACTGAACCTTTCCAAGTTCATGTTCCCACTTCTGGACACATTCCTTATAGGTGCGATCGAAACTCCAATGAGGAATGTCTTCGTAGAGATTGCGCTTTGCCTGATCTACTGAGTTGAATGAAATGCCTATCTTCACGAGAAGTTGTGAAGGTTTGTTCTTAGGAACTTGTGTTGCCGCATAGAAAAATACGGTGTAAGGAGCACCGTTGTTCCATCCTCCACTTATGGTTTGCCAACCTTGCCATGTTGTGTCTGAAAGATGAAGAAGATGAGAGTCCTCGTATTGTTGTGCTTCGCGAGCTTTCGGTACGGGATTCTTACCCAGAAAATGTTCCAGGTCGAAATAAGGGTTAAGGGTAGAATATTTTTGTCCTGAAGTTTTCAGGTTGGTAAAACGATAGAATGATGCACGTTCAGCAGTAGTGATTTCTGCTTTGCGTCCATCTTCCATAGTGCATGAATAATAGCCGAGTTTCACGTCTTCGGATGTGCGCTTGCCTTCAAACTTAAAGAGGATATTGCCATATTTAGGTCCGCCACCAGTACCGCTTACATGAGTCTGACTAAAACCTGTCAACTCTGCAGGCATTGGTGCCCAACCCGCATTATTGCTCACACCGCAATCAGGTCCAGGTTTTACCATACCGTATGGGCAACTCGGACCAATGAATACACGACCTAATCCCTCACTACCAATGAGGGGGTCTATAAATTGGGAAACTGATTGTGCCTTCACGAATGAAGGCGCAATCAGCATTAAAAGGATATATAAGTATCTATACATTAATTAATAACCAGGGTTCTGTTCCCAACCAGGATTGAGGTCAAGAACGCTCTGCTTAACTGGGAAGATACGATGGCGCTTGTCGAAGCTTGCGTAATCATACTTCTTGTAGTGTGGGAAGAATTCATCTTCAAAGTGACCGAAACGAATCATATCGTTACGACGCCAGTTCTCGTCGAAGAACTCACGACCACGCTCCTCATAGATATCGTTGAGTGTAGGTTCGTCATTGATTATAGGAGCACCAGCATAAGAACGAATCTGGTTGAAGAGATCCTTAGCACCTGTGCTACCCTGACGTGTAAGAGCCTCAGCCTTCATAAGAAGGATATCAGCATAACGGAAGATAGGAAGGTCGTTAGACTGGTTACGGCCATTGTTGTAATCCTCAGGAACGATGAACCACTTGATAGAGTGAGCACCCTGCTGATAAGCTGTTGCATTGTTACCAACGTCGATAGTGTTGTCTTCCTTAACAAGGGTGATATCATCAGAGAAGTGAACAGGGTTGTCCTTGTACACGAAACGCTCAGCTGTAGGCTTGAGAGTCTTTGGGTCACGGATGTAAACATCGCCACGGAGAATACAGTAGTTACGGATATCGTCCTTGAGAGAGAACAACTTAGCAAACTCAGGAGTTACAACCATGTTACCACCGAATGACTGTGTGAACGCATCGCTTGAACCATAAACATTAGGCATGAGTTTCTTCATATCCTTAAATGTACGTGGACGAGCATACTGCATACCCTGACGGTCGATAGCATCGTAAGGCATTACATAGATGAAGTCCTCTACCTTCCAGCTGTTGTCGTAAGAGAACTTGTGGAGGTAATCTACAGAACCAAGGTTGAATTTGCCAGCTTTGATGATGTCATCGCAAAGTGCGATACAATCGTCGAGTTTCTCGTTCTGTGCTGTAGCAGCATCGTACTGGTCAACAGAAGCAGCTGTGTAAACAGGCCAGTTGATGTAGATCTTAGCGAGAAGAGCCTCAGCCATCCAACGAGTTGGCTTGCCATAAGTATTTTCTGTAACATCCTCAGTGAGACTTGGGATAATGTCTGTCAACTCCTCTTCGAGCCATTCAGCAACTTTCTTACGTGGTGAACGCAAAACAACCTCACCCTCTGCAGGAACACTCTTGATGATAGGAGCATCGCCGAAGCTATCCATAAGAATCCATGTGAAGTAAGCACGCATAGCACGAGCAGGAGCAGTCATCTTAGGGTCAGTACCAAGACTTTCGAGAACTGTGTTTGCCTTTGTGATACCTGCTGTTACATCATCGTACCAGTCGAGAGAAGCATCAGTTGCAGAACTTGTATGAAGTGCCTGATGAGCATAAGTACCATCATCGTAGTAACCACCATCGAAAGCGAGAGCAGTGAACTCGTCAGAAGCAAGGCACTGAGCCTCCATGTAACGACGGCCGAGAGTACCTGCAAGATGGTAGTAGACATCAGCCATCTTCGCCTCAACGATAACCGTCTTATCAATGCCCGAATTCTCACTTGGGTCCTGAGTGTACTGAGAATCCACATTGACATTCAAATCTGTACAGCCAGAAAGAGCAACCGCAAATAATCCAGCTGAAAGAATCAATTTATTTAATTTCATAATAATATTGTCAATTATAGTTGTTCAACGAATTACTTTACAGTTACGATAGCGATACGGTTAGAGTGATCCGTATCAGCACCCTTAGCAGAAGTGCGAACTACATTGATGCCCTTAGCCTTGAGGTAAGATGCAACTGCATCAACACGACGCTGTGAGAGTTCCATGTTAGCATCAGCATTACCTTCTGGAGAAGCATAAGCTACGATTTCTACTGTTGAACCAGCTGGGATACCATTAAGCTCAGCATTGTTCTTGATTTCAGCAGAGTTAACCTTGAATGTAACGACATAAGTGTTCTGAACGAGATTATTTGTCTTTACTTCCTTAACTACTGGTACTTCCTTAACCACTTCCTTGATAACCTCACGATCGATGTACTGTGGAGCTACAGGAGCCTTCTTTGCCTTGCTGCCACCGAAGTTAACCTTTACACCAACCATCAATGAACGAGCATGTGGGTAGCGGCTCCAACGATAGTCGATACCTGGGTCGATACCACCGAGGTTAACCTCAGGATCAAGACCCTTATACTTTGTAATAGTGAGGAGGTTGTTGCCTGTACCATAGATTGTAAGATCCTGAATCCAATCATTGAAGCAGTTGCGGAATGTATAGCTCAATGTGAGAGTCTGGAGGCGAACATAAGAACCCTTCTCGATGTAACGGTCAGAAGGAAGTGAACCAGAAGCATCACCAGCAGGGTTATCAAGGAACTCCTTGAGAACGTTCTTACCATCAGAGAACATCTGAGCACTTGTGTAGTGAGCACGAGCACTGTTGTAAACATCGTTACCGAACACACCTGTGAGGAATGCATTGAGACTCCAGCCCTTCCAAGTGAATGTATTGTTCCAACCTGCGTTGAGCTTAGGCTGAGCACAACCAGTGATTGAACGGTCCTTCAACTGAGGGTTGTTTGTTGTCTCACCTGTACGATTACCGTTCTCATCAAGTACATAATATTCAGAACGACCGTTTACAGTACCAGCATACTGGTATGTGTAGAATGTACCGAGAGGCTGACCTTCCATGATACGCTGTGTCCAACCATTTGCTGAAACACCTGCTACATCAGGATCACCCTGTGTGAGGTTTGTTGTGCTGAAGACATCGTTCGACATCTTGTCAACAGTATTCTTGTTATGAGAGAGGTTAATGGTTGTGCTCCACTGGAAGTTTCTTGTACGAACTGGAACAGCGTTGAGAGAGAACTCAATACCCTTGTTTGTCATCTCACCTACGTTAGCATCAATCCAACCATAGATATAACCCTGTGCTGTAGAAACTGGATAGCTCCAGATGAGGTCCTTTGTCTTCTTGTTGTAAACTTCAACAGTACCGTTAATACGTCCACCAAGGAATGCAAAGTCGAGACCGATGTTCAACATTGCTGTTGACTCCCACTTGAGGTCAGGATTAGCATTCTTTGTAGCACCGTATGTACGGTATGTCTTGCCATCATATACAAATGTACCTGTAGCACCGTATGTTGGATAAGAAGTATAAGCGTCGAAGCCCATAGCATTACCAGAGATACCATAACCAGCACGGAGCTTCAAATTGTCTAAGACATTCTGGTTCTTCATGAATGACTCCTCTGTGATATTCCATGCAACAGATGCTGATGGGAATGTACCCCAGCGATGGTTTGCACCGAATACAGAAGAACCGTCACGACGAACAGTTGCCTGGAACATATAACGGCTATCGAAAGAATAGTTCAAACGACCATAGAATGAAATGTTCTTGATGTTCTCAACATAACCGCTCTTAACTGAGTTCTGAACACCGAGGATTGTCTGAGCATAAGACATGTTGTACCATGTGAGGTCATCATTGTAGTAACCTTCTACAGAAAGACCGAAGCCATCGTTGTTACGCTTCTGCTCCCATGAGTAACCACCCATAAGACCGAACTTGTTCTTGCCAAGCTTGAAGTCGTAGTTGATGTATGTCTCGAAAGTCTGCTCACGACCGAAATAAGTGTTGCGTGTAGCCTGACCGTTCTTGTTGCTGACACCTTCAATCTGAGAGTTGCGAGTATCATAAGCACTGTATGTGCTCTGATAGTTGCTCCAAGAATAGTTCACATTCCAAACAAGACCCTTGACGATTTCGAGAGCAGCCTTACCAATGAACTGGTTACGCTTCCAGATTGTCTCTGAAGTATCCTCGTTCATGAGTGCGAGTGGGTTGTAGTTCTTCGAACCTTGACCAACAGTCCAATTGCCATTAGCATCTGTAACAGCATTTGTTGGAGAGAAGTAGTTCATGGCATCGAGAACAGAAGCACCCTTCTCGCCTGTAGGAACACCGAAGTGCTTACCATACATAGAGTTTACACCGAGAGAGAGAGTGAGGTGATCCTTCAAAGTCTTTGTAGAAATGAGTGAACGTACATTGAAACGATCCATACCAGTCATCTTGATGACACCCTGACGCTTCATGAGGTTTGCACTAACCATGTAGTTTGTACGCTCATTACCACCATTGATGCTGAGGTTGTGGTTCTGGCTGATACCTGTGCGGAGAACTTCCTCCTGCCAGTCTGTGCTTGAACCACCGTCCTTCAATGTAACATTGTTGTTCTTTGCATAGTTACGAAGTTCGTCAGCTGTACACATATCGTATGTGTTGAGAATCTGGTCGAATGCTACATAACCATTGTAAGAAACATTTGTACGATCCTTAGCACCCTTCTTTGTTGTGATGATGATAACGCCGTTTGCAGCCTTTGAACCGTAGATAGCAGTTGCAGTAGCATCGCGGAGAACGTCGATAGACTCGATATCGTCTGGAGCAACGATTGAGATATCAACGCCAGGAATACCATCAACTACATAGTAAGGTGACATAGCACCAGTACGGAGTGTAGAAGCACCACGGAGAGTGATTGTAGGAGAACCGTTAGGGTCGGCTGTAGAAGAAACTACCAATCCAGGTACCTTACCCTGAAGCATCTGTGCAGGGTCAGTGAATACACCCTTGTTGAGGTCTTCTGCCTTTACGGTTGTGATTGAAGAAGTCACATCCTTACGCTGCATAGTACCGTAACCGATAACTACCTGCTCGTTGAGGAGTTTTGAGTCTTCCTGGAGAACGACATTGAGTCTGCCGCCATTAGCGACAACTTCCTTTGACTTGTAGCCAATGTAAGAGAAGACAATAGTCTTTCCCTTTGCTACATTAACTGAAAACGAACCGTCCGCACTTGAAATGGTACCGTTAGAAGTACCTTTCTCAACGATGTTCACACCAATCAGGGGATCGCCGGCACTATCCTTGACTGTACCAGTTACCTGCTGCGCAAACATGTAAGCAGAACTAAGCACGAAGAGAAGCGAAATGCTAAGAGCACGCTTCATCCATGACTTTGAAACTGTTAATTTACTCATACTATTATTGATTAATAAAAATTAGTTAAAACTCTACTCAAAGTTAAAAAAGTATAGAATTTCAACGCAAAAGTATAAAAAAAACTTGCACCGACCAAGATTTCTACAGATTATTTCACAATATTCGACATTTATGACTATATTTGCAGTCCAATTGAATATTATAAACACTAATTTATTAACTAATTCTATAATCTAATGAAGAAAAATCTAGTTCTCATTGCAGCAACTTTACTTTCTGTTTGCTCTTATGCACAAGACAAGAGTGGCTACCCAATTTCGCAAGTACCATTCACAAGTGTGAAAGTGACAGAGGGCACTTTCTGGGGACAGCGACTTGAGGCAAGCCGTAATGTAACCATTCCTCTCGCATTCTCTAAATGTGAGGAAACTCACCGTTACGAAAACTTCACAAAGGCTCATCAGCACATCGTTGATCCTTCAAAGGTGTTCGAGGTTGACCAGAACGCTTACTCGTTCGATGATACCGACCCATACAAGACTCTTGAAGGTGCTGCTTACTTGATGCAGACTTACCCAAAGGCTACATTCAAGGGCAAGAGCCTCGATCAATATTGTGATAGTGTGATTGCAGTTATCGCTTCAGGTCAGGAGCCTGATGGTTACCTCAACACATTCCGCACAATGAACCCAGAGCATCCTCACAAGTGGGAGGGTCCTAAGCGTTGGAGCAAGGTTGAAGACCTTTCTCATGAGTTCTACAACCTTGGTCACATGTGTGAAGCAGCCGTTGCTCACTATGTTGCTACAGGCAAGAAGAACTTCCTCAATATCGCTATCAAGTATGCTGATTGTGTTTGCAAGGAAGTAGGTCGCAACCCTGGTCAGGCACGTGTAGTTCCTGGACATCAGATTGCAGAGATGGGTCTTGCAAAACTCTATCTCGCTACAGGCAACAAGAAATATCTTGAGCAGGCTAAGTTCTTCCTCGATGAGCGTGGTAAGACTACTATCAAGACTGATTATTCGCAGA
>DCIW01000181.1 GCA_002317225.1 Prevotellaceae bacterium UBA1716
GGTGGTATTTCTCCACGATTGGAAGGTGAGGAGATGCGTGTGAATTATCCTGGTTTCAAGGGTGGTGACCGCACTAATATCGAACTCCCACAAGTTCAGCGCGACCTTATGGCAAAGCTTCATAATGCAGGAAAGAAACTGGTTTATGTGAACTGCTCGGGTAGTGCTATGGGGCTTGTTACTGAATCGGAAAATGCTGATGCTATCGTTCAGGCTTGGTATGCAGGCGAGTCGGGTGGTACAGCTGTTGCTGATGTTCTTTTTGGCGATGTGAATCCTTCGGGCAAGTTGCCTATCACGTTCTATAAGGATGACTCTCAGATTCCTGACTTCCAAGATTATACAATGAAGGGTCGTACATATAGATATATGAAAGATGCTCCTCTCTTCGACTTTGGTTATGGATTGAGTTATACTCAGTTTGCTTTCGGAAAGGTTAAGTATGCAAAGGACAAGGTAATTGTCAATGTGAAGAATACAGGTGCTCGTGAAGGCGACGAAGTTGTTCAGGTTTACATTCGCCGCATCGATGATGTGGAAGGACCAAACAAGTCGCTCCGTGCCTTCAAGCGCATTCATCTTGCAGCAGGCGAGTCGAAGGACATCACCCTTCCGCTTCCACGCAACAGTTTCGAAGGTTGGGATGAGGAATCCAATACCATCCGTGTCGTTCCAGGCAAATACGAGGTCATGGTCGGCAATTCAAGTCGCAATAGTGACTTGCAGAAGATGGTTGTGAAGGTGAAATAGTACATCGTGCCGATTTTTTTGCCGATTTTTTTCGCTTTGAAAGGGGCGTTTTATCTCATTGAATTACAGTGATATAACCCTCTTTTGCCGATAAAAAGATTTTTTTCTTCAAAAACTTTTCTTATACCTGCGCCCACGCCCCTCTACGCGAGAAGAAAAGTCTTCACTATAAGTTGGACTTGTGAAACAGGAATAAAGTATATATAAAGTTTTGGGATTTTTTTTCTATTTTATCGGCAAAAGGGGGTTATGATGTTGATTATTAGTATATTACAACTTCGAAAACATTTTCATTTTATCGGCAAAAAAATCGGCAACATGCCAAAAAAGTCGGCATTATCCCTATAGTGAGAAGGCAAACACACTATTAGTGAGAAGGCTAAAACACTATAGTGTTAGGCCTTTCACACCATAGCATGAAAGCTTTTACACTATAGCATGAAAGTCTTCAGACTATAGGAACGACACTCATATATACTGAAGAAATAGGCATTTTTCGAAAGTTTTTGAACAATATCAAGTTTATTCGCTGCTTTTTTCGTACCTTTGCACCGAATAATAAAAACTAAAAAGAAAAATGGCAGAAAGAAAAGTTCGTGTGCGTTTTGCACCAAGTCCTACAGGACCACTTCATATCGGCGGTGTACGTACCGCACTCTATAATTACCTCTTCGCCAAGCAACATGGCGGCGACCTCATCTTCCGTATCGAGGATACAGACTCAACTCGTTTCGTTCCAGGTGCAGAGGATTATATCATTGAGGCGTTCAACTGGCTCGGCATCAAGTTTGATGAAGGTGTGAGCTTCGGCGGCGACCACGGTCCTTACCGTCAGAGCGAGCGCCGCGATATCTATCGTAAGTATGTGAAGGTGCTTCTCGACAACGACAAGGCATACATCGCTTTCGACACTCCTGAGGAACTCGATAAGAAGCGTGCTGAAATTGAGAACTTCCAGTATGATGCAAGCACTCGCGGCATGATGCGCAACTCCCTCACCCTCGACAAGGCTGAGGTAGATGCAATGATTGCTGAGGGCACTCCTTATGTTGTTCGATTCAAGATTGAACCGGGTCGCGATGTTGTTGTGAACGACCTTATCCGTGGTGAAGTGACTATCAACTCAAGCATCCTTGATGATAAGGTGCTCTACAAGAGTGCTGATGATCTCCCAACATACCACCTCGCAAATATCGTTGACGACCACTTGATGGAAGTAAGTCACGTTATCCGTGGTGAAGAGTGGTTGCCTTCTGCTCCACTTCATGTGCTTCTTTATGAGGCATTTGGTTGGGCGGATACAATGCCACAGTTTGCTCACCTCCCATTGCTTCTCAAACCTATAGGCAACGGAAAACTCTCGAAGCGTGATGGTGACAAACTCGGTTTCCCTGTATTCCCACTCGAATGGCACGACCCTAAGTCGGGTGCAATCTCTTCTGGTTATCGTGAGAAGGGTTATCTCCCAGAGGCAGTAATCAACTTCCTTGCTCTTCTCGGTTGGAACCCAGGTAATGATCTGGAAATCATGTCGCTCGAAGAAATGGTTCAGTTGTTTGACCTCTCTAAATGCTCAAAGGCAGGTGCTAAGTTCGACTATGTTAAGGCTGCTTGGTTCAACCATCAGTACCTTATCCAACAACCAGATATCGCATGGGCTCCTGCATTTGACAAGGTGCTCAAGGAGAATGGCATCGAGGCAACTGCAGATCAAGAGGCAGAAGTTGTTCGCATGATGAAACTCAAGGTAATTGAGTATGTAGATGGTCTTGGCAACAAGAAAAAGCGTAATATCTCATTTGCTTCCGACCTTTGGCCACTTACTAAGTTCTTCTTCGTTGCTCCAACTGAGTTTGACAAGGAAGACAAGTTCATCCGTAAGAATTGGAAGGAGAATACAGCAGATGAGATGCAGCAGATGGTAACAGTTCTCGCAGGCATCGAAGACTTCTCTGTTGAAGGTCAGAAGGCTGCAATCGACCCATGGGCAGAGCAGACAGGCATCAAGCCTTGGAATGCATGGCGCGTGGCTCTCGTTGGTGCAGGTCAAGGTCCTGATATGTACGAACTTGCAGCATTCCTCGGTAAGGAAGAGACATTGAAGAGAATGAGATTTGCGATTGAAAATAGCCCCCTCTAACTCCCCCCAAGGGGGAGGACTTGAGGTTACTTTGAGAGGCTTGCCCCCCCTCTAATGAGATATAGATAAAACATATTATTAACAGCTAAATACTAACGCTCCGTTTATCCCAGTATATACAAGCTCCTCCCCTTGGGGGAGGTTGGGTGGGGCTTCTATTGTGTACAACATCTTAATCTACATATACGCTTTCTGTGCTCACATCGCTTCTTTCTTCTCCAAGAAGATTCGTGCGATGATAGAAGGCCAGAGACAGACAAAACGAATCCTCAAGGCGAATATTCGTCCTGAGGATCGTGTTGTTTGGTTTCATGCCGCTTCGCTTGGTGAATTTGAGCAAGGCAGACCTTTGATGGAGCGACTCAGAAAGCAACATCCTGAATATAAGATTCTGCTTACCTTCTTTTCCCCAAGCGGATATGAGGTACGCAAGAACTACGAAGGTGCTGATGTAATCTGCTATATGCCATTCGACACTCCAGTCAATGTGCATTACTTCTTGAAGTTGGCTCATCCTGAGATTGCCGTATTCATCAAGTACGAATTTTGGGAGAACTATCTCACTAAGATGCACAAGCAAGGAATCAAGGTGTATTCCGTAAGCAGCATCTTCCGTCCTCAACAGCATTTCTTCAAGTGGTGGGGAAGCACTCGAGTGCTCAAACAGTTTGATCATCTTTTTGTGCAGAACGAAGCATCAAAGCAATTGCTTGCACAGCATGGAATCAAGAATACTACGGTGGTAGGCGATACCCGTCTCGACCGAGTGATTGATATCAAGAATGCAGCAGCCGACCTTCCTCTCGTTGAACAGTTCGTTGGTGACAGTCCTTGCTTCATTGCAGGTTCTTCATGGGGTCCGGACGAAGAAATCTATATCCCATACTTTGCACAACATAAGGATTGGAAACTCATCATCGCCCCTCATGTCATCAGCGATGTGCATTTGAAGAGCATCGAGAAACTCTTGGCAGACAACGGTTTAACTTCAGTTCGCTATACAGAAGTCCCTCCTAACCTCCCCCAAGGGGAGGAATGCCATCCGGATGGACGCCCCCTTTGGGGGATGGGGGGCTGTGCTTTGATTGTTGATTGTTTCGGCAAACTCTCCTCCATTTATCGCTATGTTAAGATCGCCCTTGTAGGAGGTGGATTTGGAGTTGGTATTCATAATGTGCCTGAAGCTGCTGTATATGGCATTCCTGTTGTGTTTGGCCCAAATAACCATAAGTTTAAGGAAGCCCAAGACTTGAAGGCATGTGGTGGTTCGTTTGAGTATCATGATGCCGATAGTTTTGCAAAGATAATGGATGAACTTATCGGTAACGAAGAGTCGCTCAAGAAGGCTGGTAAAGCAGCGGGAGACTACATTGGAGGCAATGCAGGTGCTGCAGACAAGTGTTTCAAGGCAATATTTGAGTAGTAGTTTATAACTCTAAAGAAATGGATTTATCATCAATATTCAAATCTGGTTGGGAATGGACCAAGCGGCATTGGCTTCCTATCATGTTTCTTTTGATAGTGATATATGCTTTGTCAGCATTCGTTTTCTATAAGATCTTTCCCGCAGAGTTTTGGGATTTGTACAAGTCGGTAATCACTTCGGGCGATATGACCAAGGTTGCAAAGCTGCAACCTTACATCGAAGAGAATGCCGTGCGTATATGGGTGCTCAATCTCATTCAGTACGCCTTGTTTTTCGGTGTGCTCAATGCTGCACTTTCAGTCTTTATCGGTGAAACAAAGACGTTGGAATTCAAGTACCTCTCACTACCATTAGGCACCTATCTCAATCTTGCACAGTATATCTGCATCATGCTGATTCTTGCCCAATTGAGCATCTATGCTTTAGGAATCCCTCTGATATATTTTGGTATCAGACTCCTGTTTGTGGTGCCTTTGGTGCTTCAATTTCCACGAATTTCGTTCTACACGGCAGTTTTCCACAGTTGGCAGATGACTAAGGGGCGCTTCTTCAACCTCCTCCTCTTCTGCATCATCTGTTTCCTTCTACTTGTTGCGGGCGTCTTCTGCTGCTTTGTAGGCGTTTTCTTCACCAGTGTCATCTGTATCTTCTCCTATTTTATATTATATGAGGAACTTAGGCTTGGCAAATCATCCCCCAACTCATAACCCTCATGAAATGGTAAATTGTAAATGATTAAATTGTAAATATACATGGCTCTTATTAAAACAGTTTGCGGACTTTCTCCTAAGTGGGGCAAAGACTGCTATTTCTCAGAGAATGCTACCATTGTAGGTGATGTCACAATGGGTGATGGATGCACCGTTTGGTTTAATGCAATCGTGCGTGGTGATGTCAACTATATCAAGATTGGTAATCGCGTGAACATCCAGGACGGTTCATGCCTCCATACTCTCTACAAGAAGGCTGCCATTGAGATTGGTGATGATGTTACTATCGGTCACAATGTTACCCTTCACGGTTGCAAGGTGAAGTCGGGTGCCCTTATCGGAATGGGTGCAACAGTCCTTGATGATGCAGTAATAGGCGAAGGTGCTATCATTGCTGCGGGTGCTCTCGTGTTGAAGAAAACAATCATCGGTGATGGTGAACTCTGGGGAGGTGTTCCTGCTAAGTTCATCAAGAAGGTTGATCCTGAACAAGCCAAAGAACTCAACATAGGTATTGCTCAGCATTACCTTATGTATGCTGATTGGTATAGAGATAGCACTCCACAACCTGAAATGGAGAAGTAGAAAAAGAAATGCGAAGTGAAACTTATCACCTCGCATTTTTCTTTTATTTGTAGCTGTACTTATAAATAGTTGGTTCTTTTGGTTCCTTATCTCTTTTAGCGTAAGGATTGAAGTTGTCCGGCTTGTATTCGTTTGTTGGATAACCAGTAACAACGAGATAAACATCCTTTGTGTCTGAAGGTAATGCCATCTTGATGCAACCTTTCTTCTTTGTGCAGATGTCACCATAAGTGGCTTCTGCCTTATCGTTTACTGCTACGAGTCGGTAAGCATAACCGTCTGTGGCACTTTCGTTCTGACCTTCGAACTTAACCTTTATCTTCTTGCCTTTGTGGTTGAGTTTGACGACGTTAGCACCAAATACCTCAAGAGGTTTGTCGTTAAGGAACTCTCCAGCATACTTCTTGTTCATTTCATGCTTACCCTTGAAGTCGAATGTGAGGAGTTTTGAATAACAATCGCAGCATTCCTTTGCAAAGTCTTCGGTAGTCAAGTTGAACATTCGCATATAAGTGGCTGCTGTGTCTTCTCCACGCTTTCCATTACGGAAGAGTTCTGCGATTACAGGCAAACCATGTTTCTCGCTCCAATACTCAAGCACATAAGGTGAGTGGTAGATATTCTCTCCTGCAAGGAAACGCAAGTTGGCTTGTTCGATAAAACCTTTCCAATGGAAATTCTCATCAGTAGGCCATTCAGGATTGACATTGAAAAGCATCCACTGACTGCACATCTCAAAGATGCCACCGCCTCCCCACGAACTGCCTTGCTTATCACACGAAATCATAGACTGGAACGAGTGGCCGAGTTCGTGAGCAATACAATTGAGTTTCTTATCCTGCACACGATTAGGTGCAATCCACAGAGCACCAATCACGTTGTCATAGTCGCCACCATAAGCAGTACCTTCAAGCGAGTAGTTGAGCATCACCATCATACGATACTTGTCAGCATTCGAACCCGGTTTGATAAACTTGAGGTCATTCTTATAGAAATCGTAGAATGATTGGATGCGGGTGAGGAGATTAGGCAAGTCGACAGTCATATTCTTGCCTTCGAGCTTAGGAGCCTTTGCTAAGTCGTCTCCGAAAGGCTTTTCCCAAAACACAATCACATCATCTGTATACGCACATCGTGCATAACTCCACTTAGATTCCTTGCTTGAGAAGTCGTTGTCTCTCAAGTCCTCAGGAATGTAAATCTCCTTTCCTGTCGGAGCTTCATACTTTTTTTCTTGAGCATTTGCCACATGACACGAGAGCATCATCATTGCCACGAGGACTAATTGTCTGAACATTTTTTCCATATAAGTTAGGTTGGTTATTTTATCTTTGTAACACCTTTATAAATGATAATAGGTAATCCTTTCGGTGTTTAATCTCCATTTTGACCAACAAATAATAATGCCTCATATAATATGGCAGGTCAGCCCCCCTTGTGGAGTGGGGGCTTTTCTGCGAGCTCTGCGTCTCTGCGTAATAATAGTTAAAACATTTCGACCTGTACTTAAAAAAGCACAGGTCGAACAAAAACTTACTTTTGCATATAGAAACGAAAACACGGTTATGCTCATGTTTTTGTTTTGTATTTTCGTTTCCTCTATTTAATCAAACATAAGAATCTATTGGTTAGTAGGAGCTTTGTCTTTCTTGTCTTTTGAAAGATCAATATCGTTAAGCTCCAACTTATGGTTGCCTTCTGAACCAAAGAATATGCGGCAGAATACGGTTTTCTTTTTTTTGTCAAGCACTTCAAGACGTACTGCTTTGTCGCTATAGGCTGCAATGCTGAAGGAGCCATCTTCTGCTGGTCTGCACTCTTCAAGTATTAGTTTGTCTTTTCCTACTGTATATACTCGAATACGGTAATCCTTAACCGAAGTAACAGGATTGATTAATGTTCCGGTGAACTGAATCTTTTCTGTAGAATTTTGTGCATTAACTACAGATACGCATGTAAGCAACATGGCGCAGAGAACTAATAGAAACTTTTTCATAATGTTTTAATTTAATGGGTTGGTTATTCTACGTATAGGTTGTTGTATGATTGTGAGCCATTTAGATTTGTCGGCTTTGTTCCAAGAACCATTGACAAAGCAAAGTCTTGACTTGCCGTCGGCCTCATATCCGTTTTGTTCCATATAGTTGTATATTTCGGGAAAAGCCTCAGATATGCCTTCGTAACCACCCCAAATGGTCATACACAATGCCATAGGAATGGCTGGCATTTGTTTGAATTGGATGATGTCTGAGTCTTGTCCCTTCTCTACCACCTCCTGACAGTATTCGATATCTATGAGTTTGGGATCGAACGTGTCGTTATGGATGATAGTGAAACTGATGTTGTTGGGGATTCTCACACATCCAAGCTTCTCTATCTCAGGATTGGCGATGTTGTCCATTGCATCTAAGAATTCATCGTAGGAATGGTGAGTGGCCCTATATGAGGCTACTGTCAATGCTGGGAGAGACTGGATTGAGAACCTATCCAATGCATTCACCCGCTTGTCCCTATCAAGCATGAGTTGTAGCAGCTTTCTCCTTGTGTTCAGTCGTTGAATCTGCTGTTCGCATTGTTCTAATTTCTCTTTTATATTTTTAGAGTCGGGAACAAGATTGCCATCTTCAAAGAAATCGCGGATTTCTTCCAGAGAGAATCCTGCCTCTTTCAAACTGCGAATTGTACTTACCGTTACCATTTGTTTGACAAGATAATATCTATATCCGGTCCATTCATCAACCTCATAAGGTTTCAGAAGTCCTATTTCCTCGTAATATCGCAGGGTGCGCATGGATACTTGCATGAGTCGCGAGAAGTCACCTATTTTGAGTTTTATTCTATCTTTCATATGGCTTTTGGTTTTTTGATGGTGCAAAGTTAATACTTGACGTAACGTAAGAGTCAAAAATAATTACGATTTTAACACAATTTTAACATTGGCGGTTTGTAAGCCAAAACTATTAGATGATTAAGGAAAAACTTCCTAATGTTTAAAACAAAACTTCCAGATGTTTTTGGGAAAACTTCTGGAAGTTTTTATAAGATGAATTGGGGGGCTATTCAAATTTCACCTCTTAAATAGGTCTTGTTACCTCATACAACCATGCCTTGGTCTCTTCATCCAAGCGTGGAGCAAGACGATCGTAAACGGTTTGATGGTAGTTGTTGAACCACTTGGTTTGTTCTGCTGTCAGCATTTCCTTTACGATTGGAGATGTGAGGATAGGACAGAGAGTGAGTTGCTCAAACTGATAGTAAGGACCATAAATGATACCTTCACCGAGTGGAGACTCAACCACGAGCATAGTGTTCTCATGACGAACACCGTGACTGCCTTCAATGTAAATGCCTGGTTCGCAAGTGATAGTCATGCCAGGAAGGAGAGGGGTAGGGCGCCACTGCATACGGAACTGATGAAGGTCGATGCTCTCGTGAACAGTACCAAACTGACCAACTCCGTGACCTGTTCCGTGAAGATAGTTGATACCATATTTCCACATTGCCTGACGAGCAAAACCATCAAGCTGAGTACCATTTGTGCCACGAGGGAATACTGCACTCGCAAGGTCAATCCAACCCTTCAGTACGAGAGTGTAGTCGCGACGCATTTCAGGAGTGAGTTTGCCGAGTGGGATGGTACGAGTGATGTCTGTTGTTCCATCAAGATACTGACCACC